>NZ_JAUBSH010000002.1:126430-161385 GCF_036704705.1 Microcoleus sp. K1-B1
AATGACTAATGACTAATAGAAACAAATTCCCCGGCCTAACCAGGGAACGAAAGATATTAAAAAAAGTAATGTTGTTTTAATAAATTGAATTTGCCAAAAAGTGGCGATAATTTAGTAGCAGCGATTGTTGATTTGAGAGCGGACGCCGGGGCGGGCAGTCCTGTGTAGATGCCGCACCCGATCGCATTTTCCAGTCTCAAGAAAACAGTTGCATTCATATTTGAGTACCACTTAAGCTTGGTTGCTGTTGCGAGTCTGGCTAGCCAGCTCCAACAGTTGCGCCCAGCGTTTTTGGACTTGTTTGGGAGTGCATTTGAGCGCGGTGGCGATCGCCTTGTCGCTTTCTTGATTCCGCTTCATTTCTAACAGTTGCTGCATTTCAGGCGCAAGTTGAGCGCGAAACGCTTCCCATTTGTCCGAAGTCATTCCCAGCTTTTGATCGACATCAGCACCCAGCCATTCGTGGACGAGTTTCCAATTTTGAGTGCGGGCAAATTTTTCGACGTGGTACTTGAAACGTTGTTGCAAATAGTCGCGCTGGCGGGAAGACAAACCGAGCACGCGGTCAATTTCCGAAGCCGAAAGGTCTTGCAATTTTAAAGTTAAGTAATTCACGCATTCTGGCTGATTTTGCGATTCCAGATAGGCGATCAATTCCGAGACTACTCGATCGCGCAGCACAGCATCAGCCGGATCGACAGTTTCCGATACCATTTGCTCGCGCACTTGTTGCAGCGCCGGAGAGCGGCTGTACATTTCCGCATCTTCTCCCTTGCCCGATTCTACAGCCATTTCAATGTCGATCGCAGTTTCGGGAGGCTGGCCCTTAGCAAATCCTTGAGCGCGCAACACGATCAGGCGTTGGCGGTTGCGGCCGGGCAAACCGATTTGGCGCTTGGCGTAGTGTTCGGTAAAAGCCATGTACTCAGCTAATTCTAGCTGCGTGCGGGGCTGGTAGGTGACATCAAGTTGGTGTTCGCGGCGGAAAGCTCGCAGAGATTCGATGTAAAAGCCTTGCAAAAAGTCTTCAATCATGTTGTAGCGAGCTTGGAAGTTCAAGTTCGATCGGAAAGAAGCAACGTGGCGGTAAATCATAGCCGCGAGGTGAGAGTGCAGTTCGACGCGGCCTTGTTTGGAACCGAGGCGGTAGTATTGCAGGATTTTTTGCAACCGGTGCTCGGCCAAGGTGATTTGCCAAGCTTCAACTTCGCCGGAAATTTGGATGCGATCGCTTTTTTGGCAAATCCGTTCGACTTCCTTAGCAATCCGCATCGCCACTGCTTGAGCGCTGCGGCTGGAAGTTTTCATTTCCGCTTGCAATTCTTTGAGGGCGAAGTTAGCCAAAGCGAGGATATCGATGCTTGGAAGAGAATTGATTTCGGCGGTTTGTTCGCTGGATGCAGCCGGAATGCTGTTGATGTCAGAAGCGGTGTTGCAGTTGACGGTGTTGGTGGCAGTTTTGAGAGTCATGGCGTTTATCGGGTGGTAGGGCACAGCGGGTGTGCGAGGACATTTGTCAGAGAGTGAGGTGGCAGTTGCTGGCGGTTTCGCTTGCTGTGCTGATTCAACTCTCTATACATTGAATGTTACGGAAGTAGAGATAACCGCAGTGATGCCAGTGTTCCACTCTCTCATGCAACAGTTTTTGGCTGCTGAATCTGATTCTAAGCGCTGGCTGTGGAAGATTGATTTTATTGCCGT
Source organism: Microcoleus sp. K1-B1 (assembly GCF_036704705.1). NCBI lineage: Bacteria > Bacillati > Cyanobacteriota > Cyanophyceae > Oscillatoriales > Microcoleaceae > Microcoleus > Microcoleus sp. K1-B1. The sequence goes on from NZ_JAUBSH010000002.1 coordinate 128,132, forward strand.
TAAAGCCTTACTGTACAAGCATTCTGAGCTGTTATTTGGGTGGGCGAGCGGGAGGAAAATTGAGGGTGCTGCCAGGCCGCTGAGTGGACAATCTAATAACTGGCTATTTGAGGCGGTTTTGGCCGTTATAGATTGTGGAATCGAGACTCGGCAGAGTGTAGCTAACTGCAATGTATTCTGAAGCTACGGCACAGTAATTCGGAAACCCGGTTAATCTGGAAATTTGATCTTATCCAAGAAGGAAGAAGGAATAAGAAAGAAGCAAAGAGAGCTTTGTTGGCAAACAATTCACCCTGATTCTTTCTCTAATACCAAAGTCACCGGCCCGTCATTCTCGATCGAGACTTGCATCATCGCTCCAAACAAGCCTGTTTCGACTTTTAAGCCGCTCTGGCGCAACTTTTCGACAAATTTTTCATAAAAAAATTCGGCTCGTTCAGGAGCTGCAGCTCGGTCAAAGGAAGGTCGCCGACCTTTGCGGCAGTCCCCATAGAGCGTAAACTGACTCACAACCAGCAACTCGCCGCCGATGTCTTGTACGGACTTGTCCCAGCGCCCGGTATCCCCCGTCGTGTGGGGAAACAAACGCAATTCCAGGCATTTGCGAGCCATCCAATCGAGTTCTGCTTCGGTGTCGGTGTCTGCAATACCTACAAGCAAGTTAAGTCCGCGGCCAATTTTGCCGACAATTTGACCGTCTATTTCGACTTGAGATGATTTGACTCGCTGGAGGATGACTCGCATGGGAAATCGGTAATTGGTAATAGGTAATTACTCGTTACCAGGCTCTGGCCTGGTAACGCAGATCCAGAGGCTCTGCCTCCTATCTTCCTAAGTACCAGAGAGGCAGAGCCTCGCTTACATCGGTTCCCAGGCCAGAGCCTGGGAACCAGTAGAATATTTTACTGTTAGTTTTTCCCAAAACCTTTGCCGCGACTGGTTGAAGGCATACAAAGACAGTTTTCGAGTTGCGATCGCAAAGTCTCGGTATCCAAACCCTGACCGATGAGAACAAGCTGGTTTTTGCGATCGCCTTTCCACTCATCGTCATCCATCGAAAATCGCTTCCCGCTCAAGTGAAAAATATGTTTTTTGGGACTTTCTTCAAACCACATAATCCCTTTCGCGCGAAACACGTTTGTTGGCAGTTGTTTGTCTAAGAAATATTGAAATTTCCTCAGAGAAAACGGCTTGTCGCTTTGGAAAGAAATTGAGGTAAATCCGTCATTTTCTAAATGGTCGGAGTGGTCGTGATGGCTGTGGTCGTGATGGTCGTGATGGTCGTGATGGCCGTGGTCGTGATGGTCGTGATGGTCGTGATGTTCGTGGTTGTGATGGTCGTGATGTTCGTGGTCGTGATGGTCGTGATGGTCGTGACTGCTAGGAGTTTCTTCAGATTGGAAATATTTGTCCGATTCAAACAATCCGACGCTGAGGACAAGCGGTAGGGGAACTTGCGATTTTACTGTTCGCAGAATTCGAGCACCTTCTTTGACATCGCGAATTTTAACTTCCAACAAATCTAAATCTGCTTCTTCAACCAAATCAGTTTTGTTGAGGATAATTATATCGCCGTAAGCTATTTGACTGTAAGCTGCTTGAGAGTTGAACAAATCTAAGCTGTAGTTAGCTGCGTCTACTAATGTAACTATCGAATCTAGACGAGTCAGGTCGCGCAGTTCTGTGCCTAAAAAAGTCATCGCTACTGGCAGCGGGTCGGCGAGTCCGGTTGTTTCGACTACCAGATAATCGAGATTTTCTTGACGTTCCAGAACTTTGTAAACTGCATTAACTAAATCTTCATTAATTGTGCAGCAGATGCAGCCGTTGTTCAGCTCAACCATGTTGTCGTCGGTGGTGACAATCAGTTCGTTGTCGATGCCGATTTCGCCAAATTCATTTACCAAAACTGCTGTTTTCAAGCCCTGCTGGTTGGTCAGGATGTGGTTGAGCAGGGTTGTTTTGCCGCTGCCGAGAAATCCTGTAATGATTGTAACGGGCAATCCGTGTTTGGGAGCGTCCATCGCCGGTTCTGTCTCGGACTGAGTTGTAGATTGCATAGCTTGACTGTCAAATAAGGTCTGAAGCTTAAACTTGTGGTTCTTATTGTATCTTATATGAATTCCGAACAGCGCGTTACCAGCGCTAATTATCGGAAGTTGCCAACAATTAGATCGCACCCTGTTTAATTTGGCGATCGAATTGTTGGCAAAAGTACCTCTAGGAGTTGGTCTGCAACGTGTTTCCAGGTAAACCCAGCCGCTACAAATTTGGGGCCTGCTTCGCGAGAGCGATCGCACAACTCCGGCTGTTCTATAATATTTTTCATTAAAGCGATCGAATGTTCTAAATCTGGCATCAGGCGAAATATCTGCCGATCGTTAGAAGTACCTTCTTGAAACGTACTTTCGACGTGCCAAGCAAAATCGGGAGTTGTAAAATCATCCGTCGGGCCGCCTTTAGTGCAGATGAGCGGCAAGCCACAAGCGATTGCTTCTAGTGCTGGCAAATTGAATCCTTCTGCTAAATAAAGAGATACGTAGGCATCGGCGGCTTGATAAAGTTGAGCCATTTTTGCAAAAGGTAGTGTTTCTCCTATGTAAGCCATGCGCGGCAAAACTTTTTCTGCTTCCTCAAATGTCAGTTCGTCTATGTTTTGAGCGATCAAAGAATCCGACTCATATATTGATTCTTCTCCTTTCAATACTAATCTGGCTTCGGGATAACTTTCAACTACAACTGCGAAAGCTTTTAACAATAAATCGATGCCTTTATTGGGAGATCCTGCACCGATATTCAAAAATACAAATCCGTCCCATCCTAGCTGTTTCCGCAAAGCTTCGCGTTCCGCATTTGTTAAAGGTTTGTAAATATTCGGATCGATGCCGCAGGGTATGACAATTGTGCGATCGGGATTCGCACCGCTGCGGATAAATCCGGTTTTCGACCACTGGGAAGGCGTAATAATAATTATATCGGAGTTGCTGTGTCCTTCGCGGAGGGAATCTGCGCCCGTTATTCTAAAGTTTTCGTTGTGCAGAATTCCCCATTCTGTTGTGGCAAACAAGCACGTCTGTTTTGTATTTGAGGGTGCAAAATTGTAAGGTACTGAGATCCGTAACGTAGCGTCTGCTTTTAGAGACGCGGAAGGGTGGGGAATATTTTTTATTGCTGCTTCAGCATTTGCGTCTAACAAACCGATTGCTGGCTGCCAATGTTCGTCTAGATAGGGGATATCTTTGTGAAAAATTTCTAAGTTAGGATATTTCAGCATTTCTAGTAGCTGAAATTGATTGGCGATCGCGTAGGAGTGTGGCAAAAATCGCCAGCCTTCAACAATTATACGCATTTATTTGTTAGTTGTTAGTTGTTAGTTTTTGTTAGTTACTACCGCTCGCCCATCACTCATTGCCCCTTACCAAGGCCCAGTTACCAATTACCCGTTACCCTAAAAAAAGGGTTATTGGGTTAGAAAATTATTGAGTTAAAAGTTTATCTGTCAATTTTATAGCTCGTAGTTTCGGGTAAGATGGTATATAGCAACTGGTCGAGTTCGTGTTTCCTAGGAAATTTTTTAGCTAGAAAACGGGGTTATGTAATTCTACAGGGCAAACGCATCTAAATTGCCGGGAGAATAGTAGTAGTGTTGTGAGGAATAGCCACCGCTATCGGCAGTCAAATATCTTTTCAATAAACTACAGCTATCGATAATAGTCGCAACAAGCACGGTAAAATTTCCGCTTGTTGACATGATGCGTTTGCCCTGTGTAATTCTAGCTTGGGCTGTAAGTGCAGGTTGGGCGATAACTGTCTGCATCAACTGGTCAAATGTTCCCAGTGGCGAGCTAAAATAAAGAGTTTTTTTTGCTCTTTCCACCGACATAAATTTACTTTCTACTTACTTTTTACGGGCAGTGCAAAGTCTGGGTGAGCGAAATCGTCGGGAATGCCGCCGGCTGTGGCGAATATGGTTGTTTCGACTACTAGATAGTCGAGATTTTATTGGCTGCTAAAACACTGTAAACTGCATTAATCACTACCAATAAATCCTGTAATGATTGTAACGGGTAAGCCGTGTTTGGGAGCGTCCATCGCCAGTTCTGTCTCGGACTGAGTTGTAGATTGCATAGCTTGACTGTCAAATAATGTCGATCGCACTTTCTTGGTGGCTCTTATTGTATCTTAATTAGGACAAGGCCTGGTAAACCCAGTTTCTCGGAGAAATGTTGGGTTTGGTGGCATGGTATCTACGCATCAACCCGCAATCAGCCCGATAGTGCAAAATAAGTGCGCCGCTAATTATCGGCAATTGCTAACGCGATCGATCGCACTTTTTTATTTTTTTGATAATTTTTTTGTTCGGAGTACCTGTGGCCGTTTGCCTGCAACCAGTTTTCCCGGTAAATTCAGCAGCGACCAATTTGGGACAGACTCAAGCTGAGTGCGATCGGCAAATTCCCGCTAATCTATAGAACCCATTTGAGATCTTTTTACGCGGTGGCTAGTCTTTTAAGCATCAGTCTGATAAAGCAAAGCTTGAGTTTGGCATTTGAACAAGCGAGTGTGCGATCAAAGTTTTTGACGCCAGCATTTGCATCTTTCCACCCAAGCGTTTGAACGTTCTCTTCCCCCATCTAGCCGAGGACACAAATCCAGATTGCCCTTTAGCGTGCTTTTCGGCTTTTGATGGCCCGGCTGCGAGTTCAAATTGAATCTTAGCCATAATCTGAGGATAAATCTCCTCCAAGGCAAGAGTTGCGTTTCTCAGGGTGATACCCGTTGTCTAACAAGATGGTAGTTTTGGGAAGTTCGGCAGGTTTAGATTTGAAGTAATCCATGTTTTGGGACAGCATTTCAATCAGCTTGGAGATCATCCGATAAGCTAGCTTTGGTACAGTGGGTAAAGAAGGGAAAGCCAAGTATATCGACAACTAGATGTCTTTTGATGCCAAAGGGTGCATTTGTAGACACAAAACCCTTTAGACTCCTCACTAGCATAGAAGCGTGTTTTTCTCCCATGAGTGAGTCAATCATGATTAGGGTTGTCCACTGCGGTTTTTTTTTGACTTGTTAGCGCAACTTACTATGTAACTCGGTCATAATCCGATCAAGTACACGGCCCTCACACCACTTTGGGTAATGCCAGAAGACAGTAGAATATGGTGGTATATCTCTGGGCAAGTCTGACCAATTACAACCGTTCTTGAGTTGATCAAATATTCCCGAAAAGGATTTGCCGCGTAAGTCCACACCGGAGGTCTAGTTTTCTTCTTTTGGGGCCGTAATGGCTCAATAATTTCCCACTCCTTATCCGTGACATCGCTGGAATAACCGATTTTCAACCCCAATCTGATTAAATTTACCTCTTTTTGTCAATTTTACTCGCTCGCCCAGGGAGCATCTCACTTTTGCAGCCAAGCTAGAAATTGGAGTTTGGAGGCCCGATACTGCCAGGTCCGAGGCTGCGAGGAAAGAGGAAGAAAGAAGGAGCCATTGGAGGCAGCAGACAGGAAGAAGGAGGAAGAAAGAAGGAGCCAGAAGAAGTGTTTTTACAAATATGAGATGCTCTCCTCGCCCAAAAGATCTCAATTGGGTTCTATAAGCGGTAGTCTTCGATTGTAATGGGGTTGAGGTATTTTTGGTGGAGTGTGTGCGATCGCCTTTAAATTTGAGCCAGAGCGATCGCCCCATCTACTAAAAATCACACTCGGCTAACAGATACGAGCTGAGCAAAGTCTTCCAAGCACTCCACCAATCAACGGAACATCAACAAACTCAGCGATTGTTGCACTTCCGTGAACAACAGAAAACCACTGGCAAGTTGCTAATGTGACTGCTTGTTGGAGGTACCAGATTAATTGTTAGCGTCGGTGTCTAGCCAGGAATTTAAGCGCCTTGAAAGCTCTACCAAGGTGGATTGAACATCAAGCTAGCAATTCCTCAAAGTCTATTGTCTAGAGAAGCTACTACCATGTCTCTGCCAAACTCATCCCTGAATCTATTTAAACTTAAGCGCAAACTTTCCCTGCGATCGCTCTTGATAGTCCCGTTTGTCCTACAAATCTTCGTAGCAGTTGGACTAACGGGATATATTTCCCTGCGGAATGGACAGAAGGCAGTCAATGATGTTGCCACTCAGTTACGTCAAGAGATGAGCGATCGCCTCAATCTGGAAGTTCTAAACTATTTGGAAAAACCTTATATTGCCGGACAAGTGATCGTAGCTGCCGCTGAAGAGAGTCAGCTTGATTTAACAGATTTCACCAAACTGGAACGAACGTTGTGGCGATTAGTCAGCCAAAATACCCTCGAAGACGTGCAAATTGGTTTACAGGATGGCACGAATATTGCTCTAGATACAACAATCAATGACGGCATCGTTTCTCGCCTCAGTGACAAAGCCCGTCTACCTCAACGCCGATTCTACAAACTTGATAATCAAGGTCAACGGGTCGCACTGCTCAAAACTCAGGCAGAGTTTGACCCTCTGACTCGACCCTGGTATCAAGTTGTACAGGAAGCTGGAAAACCAGCCTGGACATCTGTGCCCTACCTCAGCAGTTCGTATCAATCGGCTACGCTGGCTCTATCCCAGCCGATTTACAATCGCGATGGAACGTTACTAGGGGTGCAAAAAAGCACCTTTCGGCTGGACAAGATTCATCGTTTTCTGAGCGAGTTGAAGGTGGGTCAAACAGGACAAACGTTTATCGTAGATCGATCGGGCAATCTGATTGCCAGTTCCACGATCAAACAGCCTTACATTCTGGATCTTAAAAATGAGGAGTTGCAACAAATTCCTGCCGTCAAGTCTGAAAATCTTGTAATTCGTACCACCGCGCAAGCCATCCTCGATCGAGTTGGCAAATTCAACGCTATTGCACAGAATCAACAGCTTGATTTTATGCTGGCAAATCAGCATCTGTTCGTTCAAGTTTCAGCCATTCGAGACGAACGCGGCATTGACTGGTTGAGCGTCGTTGTGGTGCCTGAATCAGATTTCATGGCGCAAATCAATGCCAATACTCGCACCACAATTTTACTGTGTCTAGGGGCTTTGGTGGTGACGACTATACTGGGTCTTTTTACTTCGCGTTGGATTACCAAACCGATTTTGCAGCTACAAAAAGCCAGTCAGGCGATTAGTTCCGGACAGTTGGATCAAACACTTCAGGTGCAAGGTATTAGTGAATTAGAATCGCTGGCAGATTCCTTTAACCAGATGGCGGGTCAACTCAAAGCCTCCTTTATCGAACTCGAAAGCCGTGTCGAGGAACGCACCGCAGAACTGAAAGAAGCAAAACTTGTAGCCGATGGGGCGAACCAAGCAAAAAGCGAATTTCTCGCCAATATGAGCCACGAACTCCGCACTCCCCTCAACGGTATTTTGGGCTATGCTCAAATCCTCAACCGCAGCAGCGCATTGCCAGTGAAAGAACGTCATGGGGTAGAAATCATTCACCAGTGTGGTTCTCATTTGCTGACACTGATTAACGATGTGTTGGACTTGTCCAAAATTGAAGCCGGTAAATTAGAACTCACACCTCAAGCGGTTCACTTTCCCTCATTCCTCCAAGGTGTCGCTGAAATCTGCCGCATTCGTGCAGACCAAAAAAACATTGACTTCGTTTACGAGCCCGATCCACATTTGCCTGAAGGAATTTTTGCCGATGAAAAACGGCTGCGTCAGGTGTTACTCAACTTGGTGGGAAATGCGATTAAATTCACCGACAAAGGTTCTGTTACCCTCAAGGTTGCCGTAGTTGAGAATCATCCCAATCCGTCCACTCGCGCTTTCAAATTTCAAGTTAAGGATACGGGTGTAGGAATTGCGCCCGATGATTTGGAGAAAATTTTTCAGGCTTTTGAACAAGTGGGCGATCGCCAGCGCCAAGCCGAGGGCACCGGTTTAGGACTCGCGATCAGCCAAAGGATTGTCCAACTCATGAACGGACAAATCCAAGTTAATAGCCAACCTGAAGTCGGGAGTGAGTTCTTTTTTGAGGTGGAACTGGCGATCGCCACCGATTGGGTACAGCAAAACTCCTTCACAACAGGAAAACAAATTATTGGTTATGAAGGACAACGACGCAGCATACTTGTAGTAGACGATCGTTGGGAAAACCGAGCCGTTCTCGTCAACTTGTTAGAGCCACTAGAATTCCAAGTTAGTGAGGCCGAAAATGGACAAGAAGGATTAGAAAAAATACGACAGTCTCAACCTGACTTAGTGATTACAGACTTGGCAATGCCAGTCATGGATGGCTTTGAACTGCTCAAACAAATTCGCAGTGCAAATGATTTGCAACACCAGAAGATCATTGTCTCTTCTGCATCAGTGGGACAAGCTTATCGACAGATGAGTTTAGATGCAGGGGGAAATGATTTCCTGGCAAAGCCAGTGGAACTCAGTGAATTATTTAACCTCTTAGTTACTCATTTGGAATTGGAATGGAAATATGAAATGACAGGCTCCAATGACTCTGAACCCTCCACTCCAACCACTGCATTAGAAAACCCAGAAGGAATGATTATTCCTTCCCCTGTAGACTTAAAGAAGTTACTAGAATTGGCACAGCAAGGCAACTTAAAAAGGCTACGATCGCACACAGAGCATATTGCTCACTCTAACCCTCGCTACGCTAATTTTGCCTCACAAATTCTTCAGTTGGCCAAGCAATTTAAAGCCGAAGAGATTGAAGAGTTGCTACAACAACATCTCACAGAGAAGAAAGCCGATGTGTAGTCCTCAATTAATTCTGGTGGTGGATGATACCCCTGCAAACTTAGAAGTAGTTTGTGAAACCTTAAGTGATGCGGGGTACGAAGTAGCAACCGCAATCAACGGCGATCGCGCTCTTAAGAGAGTCCAAGCTTATCCTCCCGATCTGATCTTACTCGATGTTCAAATGCCAGGAATTGATGGCTTTGAAACCTGCAAACGTCTGAAGGCAGATCCGAAAACAGCAAGTATTCCCATCATTTTTATGACCGCTCTCTCGGATGCTGATAGTAAGGTGAAAGGATTTGTCTTGGGTGCTGTCGACTACATCACCAAACCATTTCAAGAACAGGAGGTACTAGCACGGGTAAAAACTCATTTGCAGCTACGACAGTTAACTAAAAATCTCGAACAGCGTGTAGCTGAGCAAACGGCTGATTTAGAAGCAGCACTTACACAACTGCAACAGTCTCAGCTTCATTTAGTCCACACCGAAAAAATGTCTGCTTTGGGGAATTTAGTGGCGGGTGTCGCGCACGAGATTAATAATCCGCTTGGCTTTATTGCGGGCAATCTGAAACCCGCTCAGGACTATATTAAAGACCTTTTTCAACTGATCGCCCTTTACCAAAAAGAACTCCCTTATCCAAGTGCCATGCTACAGGAATTCCTGGAGGAAATAGACTTGGAATACTTACAAGAGGATTTACCCAAGTTAATCGATTCGATGCAACAAGGAGTCGCTCGCATTCACACAATCAGCACCAGTTTAAGAACCTTCTCGCGTTCTGATTGCGATCGCCCCATTCATTACAATATCCACGACGGGCTTGACAGCACAATCTTGATTCTCAAGCATCGCCTCAAAGCCAACGAATGTCGCCCGGAAATTAAAGTCATCACAGACTATGGCGATCTGCCACAGGTAGAATGCTTTGCCGGACAGTTGAATCAAGTATTTATGAATGTGCTTGCAAATGCGATCGATGCGCTTGAAGAATCAAATAAAGGACGCAGTTTTGCTCAGATCAAAGCCAACCCCAACCTGATTACTGTCAAAACCCAATTGTCGGAATCTCAGGCAGTGATCCGAATTCATGATAATGGAATTGGGATGACGGATGCGGTGAAGCCAAAAATCTTTGAGCATCTGTTTACCACCAAAGGCGTGGGGCAAGGAACAGGGCTAGGATTGGCGATCGCTCATCAAATCGTAGTCCAGAAACACTCTGGAACTCTAGAAGTTAACTCAACTTTAGGTGAAGGTACAGAGTTTGTGATTTCAATTCCGGTGAAGGATCTCGCTGTAAAAGACATTCAGGCAACGATCTGCGTTGACGCAGCATAACAAATCGTTGCAGCGGCAGCAGAAACATGATTAATCGCCTCTTCAAACCCTCCAAACTATTGATATAGTAGTACGCGGTGCAAAAAACGGTAAACCATGACAGCCACAAATCTCGTCAATAAATTTGAGTACAAACCCCTATACAAGCCAAATCAATTAATTTGCGGAACGGGGCAAACAGCCATTGTCAGTGGCTGGACAGTCAAAAGTGCGATCGGCAAAAAATTACAACCCAATGAATTTGCTGTCATCGGACAACTATACTCTCCTACTCGCGGCATCAACTTCTTAATTAGAAACTTGCTGTGCAATCCCCACGTCCGCTTTTTAGTAATTCTCAACGCTACCAAAGAAGACCGCAACTCCGGTGCCGCAGCGTGCTTAATCGACTTTTTTCGCAACGGCTTTGAAGCCGGCAAAAGTGATACTGGTAGAGATTGCTGGTTAATTAAATCTTCAATATTTGGCTACATTGATATTGAAATAGCAGCAGAAGCCTTAGAACTATTGCGTCATTCAATCGAATGGAAAGAAGCCATAAATATAGCAGAAACAGTGACTTTTGTCAAGTCTTTTTCCGAAAAAGCAGTGGTTGAACCTTGGGGAGAAACCGTAACTTTTCCATTAGTTGAAATCGTCCCGACTGTACTCCCAGGTCAGAAATACGGACACAGAATCGAAGGCAAAACTATCGCCGAAACTTGGGTAAAAATCATCCACCGAATTAAGACCACCGGCACCTTACGGCCGACTGGTTATGACGGACAATGGCAAGAATTAATTGACTTAATGGCAGTGATTACAGATGAACCTGCCGAGTTCTATTTTCCCGAACCAAATTACTTACCAATAGACCGTGATTTCCTTGAACAGTACAAACCGCAGATGCTGGAAGATGCCCCATATAACGAAGGCATTAAATATACCTACGCACAGCGGATGCGATCGTGGTTTGGACGAGATCAAATTGAAGAAGTTATTGCCAAACTAATTAAGGAAATTGACGCAGCAAGTGCTGTAATTAGTCTGTGGGATGCGGGCGGAAATGTTAACAGAAGACCTGACGGTTCCTCCGACCACCAGCACAGCGGCAGTCCTTGTTTAAATCACATTTGGGTGCGAGTTGTAGACGGTGAAATATCGCTAACTGCAACTCTCCGCAGTAATGATATGTTTGCGGCTTGGCCGGCTAATGCAATGGGTTTGCGGGCTTTGCAGCAGCACATTCGAGATGAAATTGCGAGGCGTTCCGATTATAATTTGACAATGGGGCCGTTGGTAACGCTGAGTCAATCTGCTCACTTGTATGACGATACCTTTGAAAATGCCGATCGACTAATTCAAACCCAATATGCTAAAATCTGCGAAGATCGAGACTTTTTCGATGCAGCAGGCAATTTTTTAGTTGAAGTAGCCGACAATCAAATAGTTGTCACGCAAACCACCCCCGGCAGTGGCGAAGTTGTCACCTGTTATTCTGGAAAAAACCCTCTCAAGTTAGTGCGAGAAATTTGTGCGGCTTCCCCTGCCATCAAAGGCGAGCATATTGGTTATTTGGGAATAGAATTGCAAAAGGCGGCCGAGTGTCTGAAAACGAGCGAGCAATACATTCAGGATCGAAGATGAATTTAGAAGAAGACAGACCGACTTGGGATGAATACTTTTTAATGTTGGCAAAATTAGCCGCTACTCGATCGACTTGTTTGGCTTTTCCTGTAGGCGCGGTGATAACTAAAAACAGGCAAGTTTTAGCAACGGGTTACAACGGTTCGCCGTCAGGTTCGGCACACTGTACTACTCAAGGCTTCTGCTATCCTGGTTTGAGTAGTTGCGACGCCAGCAAAACTTTGCCCTCAAGGGCGGTTCACGCGGAAGCAAATGCGATCGCCAAAGCTGCTAAACACGGTATATCTACTGCTGGGGCTAGTATTTACGTCACTTTAGAACCCTGCATCTATTGTTTGAAATTAGTCATTGCGGCTGGAATTCGAGAAGTGTTTTACGAAACGAGTTTTAACAGCGGAGAAAAAGCTGCTTTGAGAGATACTTTTATCAGTGAAGGTATTGTTGAGTTAAAACAAATTCAGCTATCTGAAGAGACAGCAAAAAAGGCGGCGTTGTTTTTGTTGCATCCTACATCTGTGGCCAAAAATTTAGTATAGGATGAATTCTCCCCGTGGTTGTCGCAGCCACAGGAAATAACTGTGCTGTGTCCCTATAAATGATATTTATTTGCTGGCAATTTGTAGGGATACGGCACTGCCGTATCCTAAATCCCGCGTGATATCATTTCCGGTTACACCGGAATGATGTTGACTGTTGACTGTTGACTGTTGACTGTGAACAGTGAACAGTCAACAGTGAACTCGGATTTACTATTCCGATGCTAACGGATTTGATACGATACAAGTGATATTTATTTTACCCTTTGTAAAGACACAGCACTGCCGTGTCCTTCCAACAAATAGAGATGGCAATTGACCCAAAAACGGCATTACAAATTGTGAATACCGTGTAGTTGAATTAATCAAACTCATTCACAGCTTGCAAATAGTCGATCGCCGCATCTATCCTCGAAGAATACTTAAAAGCAAACTGATCGAACCAATATCCCTCATCGGAATTTTTATCCAACTTTTTCAGCCAAACCTGAGCTTGCCTAACTTTCTGTCTGTGCGTTTGTACGTCCAACTGCTGCCCCGCGACTTTTTCTGCTGGCTGCTGTTCCTGTAAAGCTACTTCCTGAGCTTGATTTTGTGCTTCGTGCTCAGCCTTAAGCGGTTGCTGTGAAGCCGCTTCCTGAGCTTTATTCTGCGCTTCGTACTCAGCCTTAATTTGAGCTAAGTCCTTATCCAAAGGACTAGCATACAAATTTATATCTGATGTTTTAAATGTTGAATTTGACGGCGCTTGTGCTGGCACCGGCGCCTGAGTTTTCAACTCAGCATTTTTTTGAGATGCTTGATACTCTGCCTTAAGTTCACCTAACAGGCGATCGATCGATTCCATAACTTAAACCCCCTAAAAAATGCTGCTGGGCTAACTGGCCCAAATATAATCGCGTGAACTTCGCCCGCCTCCTCAATCAGTTATTGCATTCAGCAATACCTCTGTCAGGGTCATTCCTTCAATATCATCCATCGTGACAGTATCAACGATATCGAATTTAGCCCCGGCGCTTTGCAGTTCGTCATCCAATATCTTGAGAAACTTAGTAGCTTCCGGCGCATTTCCTACTTGAATGAAAGAAATCGCCAACTCTTCATCTCGATCGAGCTTCCGAGAAGCCTCTATAATCGTTTTCATCACTTCTTTGCGATCGTCCGGTTCCCCGTCCGTCACCACTAATATTGTTTCCCCATTTTGCTTGGTCTTACCGGATGCTTTGCGCTGAAAAAAATTGTTCAGAGCGTCTTGCAGAACAGCAGCTAAATTGGTAGTCCCCGAAGGTTCATTTTCTTGGAAAATTTGCACGACTTTAGCTGATGTTACGTTGTCGTAGCGCTTGAAGCGACCGGAAAACACATAAACTGTTATGCCATCAGGATCAAGTTCTTCGCATTTATTCGCTAATGCGATCGTCGATTCTTGCATGAGCGCCCACCGAGTTTTACCGCCCATTTGGTCTTTTGTGTACATACTGCCGCTTTTGTCAATAATGATGGTATAATCGCGGTTCTGAAGCATAAGATTTTTCCTGTTAATCAATACTCCGGACAGTTTTTGGAACGGTACTACAAGCCTTACAGGGCAAGCATCATAAAAAAGTCGAATTAAATGCAAGTCAGGGGTAGAGGTGACATTGATTTAATTATCCACGCTCGCCTCAAAGTCCTAGGGAATAAGCCATTGGGCCATAGAAAAAGTGTCCGGACTATTGGTTAATTAAGTTCCAAAAATATCAAAACCAGCGAGCAGAAGCTGTTGAGCTTTAGTTGCTCGCTGCGTTTTTTAGTTGATTTGCGATCGCAAATACCGGAATTTAAGCTGCAACTAAAGCATCTTTAAGTGGCTTCCAGCTAAAAGCTCGATCGCCCCCCATCTCCACTGCTATTTTAACTCGCGGTTCTAACGTCGGCAAAACAGTCAAATACTCAATCTCCTGACTCGACAAAATCTGCCCTTCAATAATCCACAGCACCAGTCCTTTTGCTTTAGGTGGCAAATTGTCTAATTGAGTTTTCAACATCGGTGGCACGTAGTATGTATAACCCACAGCCGCTTCGTTGCCAGTAGTTTTCTTGCCCAAATGTGGCGGTCGCACGCCGTGAACCCCCGTTAAATACATCGCCAAATCACCCAAACCCCGCGCCGAAATCGTGTACGCACCGTAGCCCGCAGCCCTCAGCCTGCGGAGGTAGCGCCCCTCAAATCCGCCCTCTAAAGGAACGTACAGGGCCAGCGACCCCGACTTTTCCAAATCCCGAATCAGATCAGATCCCGTCGTAATCAGTCCCATAAATTTGTGTTTCCTGCTGTATCAAAATTTGGTCGATCGCTGCTTGCGAGCTGGAAATATTATAAATCTTAAAGTTGAGCCTAAAAATTCTCATCCCGGCCTTGACAAACGGCAAACACTTCATGTACTATTGTGAATTGTCGCCGTAAAGGATACTGAGTGGTTTGCTGCTCAAGTCCTGGCACAAACAAGCAAGACCGAGACAAAACTCGGAGATCTAGCCGGTAAAAAGCCGCGAATCTCAACCCTTGCAAGACTTCCACAAGCTCGCTCCCAAATTTAAAACTCAAATTTTAAACACCGAGGAAGGCTGTTGGTTGATAACAGTTAATTGCAGGAACATTGAAATAAATGTTTCTGCACAAGAGCAAGCGGATTGACGTAAATTTCGCAATCCGAAACCTCTTGCGTAAATAAAAGGAAGAAAATCCGTGTCTGTAGGCATTCTTGGCACTAAACTAGGCATGACTCAAGTGTTTGACGCCGAAGGGAGAGCCATCCCCGTCACCGTCATACAAGCAGGGCCTTGTACAGTAACTCAAATCAAAACAAAACAAACTGACGGCTACGGTGCCGTTCAAGTTGGATACAACGAAGTCAAACCAAAGGCTCTCAACAAGCCAGAACTAGGACACCTTGCCAAGTCGGGGGCGAATCCATTGCGCCACTTGCAGGAATACCGATTGGAAGACACCAGTTCCTTTGAATTAGGTCAACAACTAAAAGCAGATACTTTTACACCGGGACAAATAGTAGATGTCATCGGTACCAGCATCGGTAAAGGTTTTGCAGGTTTTCAAAAGCGCCACAACTTTAAACGAGGCCCAATGTCTCACGGTTCCAAGAACCACCGCGAGCCTGGATCGATCGGACCTGGAACTACTCCCGGTCGCGTTTATCCTGGGAAAAGAATGGCAGGACGTATGGGCAACGTTCAAGTCACCGTCCGCAAACTAACAATTGTCCGGGTGGATACAGAGCATAATTTGCTGCTAATTAAGGGAGCAGTTCCCGGCAAAGCTGGCGCCTTAGTCAATGTTGTGCCTGAGAAAAAAGTAGGACGTTAGTCAGTAGTAAGTAGTCAGTAGTCAGCAGTCAGTAGATAGTGGTTGGCCGTTAGTAGCAAGCAATAACTAAGAACTAAAAGCTGAAAACTAAGAGCTGAAAACTAAGACCTGAGAACAGACAACAGACGACAGACAACAGACAACAGACAACTAACAACAGACAACTAACAAAAGACAAAGGACAAAAGATATGGTTAACTGTGTAGTGCGAAATTGGCAAGGTGAAGAAGTTGGAGAAACAACTTTAGAACTGCGCGTAGCCAAAGAAGAAAATGCGTCTCACATCGTTCACAGAGCATTGACGCGGCAACTGAATAACGCTCGTCAAGGAAATGCTTGCACCAAAACTCGATCGGAAGTCAGAGGCGGTGGCCGCAAACCTTGGCGTCAAAAAGGCACGGGTCGAGCCAGAGCAGGTTCTATCCGTTCTCCGCTGTGGCGGGGCGGCGGTGTCATCTTCGGGCCAAAACCGAGAGACTTTGAAGTCAAAATGAACAAAAAGGAACGCCGTCTCGCTTTGCGGACAGCATTCCAAAGTCGCACCGAAGACATCATTGTGGTTGAAGAATTTGCAGAGCAATTTCCGAGACCGAAAAGCAAAGAATTGCTGAGTGCGATCGCCCGCTGGGGCATCGAACCCGATACAAAAGTTCTGTTAATCTTGCCAGAACCGCAACCAAACGTCTACTTATCAGGACGCAACATCGAATTAGTAAACGTCATCTTGGCAACCTCCCTGAATGTTTACGACGTTCTCGCGGCTGACAAAATTATCGTCACATCTACAGCCATAGCTAAAATTCAGGAGATTTACGGTGAGTAAAATCGACCCCCGCGACTACGCAGATTTGATCCAGCGTCCGATTCTCACCGAGAAAGCTACCCGAATGATGGAATTAAATCAATTCACATTCGACGTAGCCCCCAAAGCGACAAAGCCTCAAATCAAAGCTGCAATCGAAGAACTATTTAAGGTCAAAGTCATCGGTGTCAACACCCAAAACCCGCCGCGCAAAAAGCGTCGAGTTGGCAAATTCGTCGGCTTTAAACCTTGTTACAAGCGAGCAACCGTAACTCTGACCGACGGAGACTCGATCCGCAAACTCCTATTCCCAGAAGTCTAGACGATTTTGGATTTTAGATTTTAGATTTTAGATTTTAAATTGCGGTTAACTGGTGGGAATTCTCGAACCAGAAAACTCGTAAGTTAACCAAATATCGCCAATCTTCAACCTAAAATCTAAAATCGATAAACGTCAAATCCAAAATCCAAAATCCAAAATCTAAAATAGATCGATTATGGGCATCCGTTCTTACCGACCTTATACCTCCAGCACCCGAGAACAAACCGTCTCGGACTTTGCTGAAATTACCAAATCAGAGCCAGAAAAGTCTCTAACCAGTAATAAGCACACCAAACAAGGCCGCAACAACCGAGGCGTCATTACCTGTCGCCACCGGGGAGGCGGTCACAAACGGTTGTATAGAGACATCGACTTCCGCCGCGACAAACACAGCATTCCCGCTACTGTCAAGGCGATCGAATATGACCCCAATCGCAACGCCCGCATCGCCCTCCTGTTCTACAAAGACGGCGAAAAACGGTACATTCTGCACCCGCTCAACTTAAACGTCGGTACAGTAATTGTCTCAGGCCCAGACGCGCCGATCGAAATCGGTAACGCCCTCCCCCTGAAGAACATTCCCCTCGGTACCAGCATCCACAACGTCGAGCTAGTACCCGGAAAAGGCGGACAAATCGTTCGCTCCGCCGGCTCCAGCGCTCAGCTAATGGCAAAAGAAGGTAGCTACGTCACCCTCAAACTGCCATCCGGCGAACAGCGCAAAGTCCGCGCCGACTGCTACGCCACCATCGGTCAAGTCGGCAACACCGACGCCAGAAACATCAGCCTGGGTAAAGCAGGTCGCACCCGCTGGAAAGGTCGCAGACCCACCGTTCGCGGTAGCGTCATGAACCCGGTAGACCACCCGCACGGCGGTGGCGAAGGCAGAGCTCCTATTGGGCGTCCGGGGCCTGTCACTCCTTGGGGTAAACCAGCATTGGGTGCAAAAACTCGACGCAAAAACAAGCGCAGCGACGCTTTAATCGTCCGGCGCCGCCGCAAAGCTTCCAAGCGCGGCAAGGGCGGCAGACAAAGCTAGTCATCAGTCAGCAGTCTTCAGTGCTTAGTTATTAACTGCTAACTAATGACTGAGGACTGATGACCAATGACTGCTGAAAGCTGACTAATGACTCCTGAATTACTAAAAAAATCATGTCTCGATCGCTAAAAAAAGGGCCTTTTGTCGCAGATGCTCTGATGACAAAAATCGAAAAACTCAACGCGGCCGGCCAAAAACAAGTAATTAAAACTTGGTCGCGCTCTTCCACAATCCTGCCCCAAATGGTAGGTCACACGATCGCCGTTCACAACGGCAGACAGCACGTACCCGTCTACCTCACAGACCAAATGGTAGGTCACAAACTCGGAGAATTTTCCCCCACTCGCACCTTTAGAGGTCACGCGAAAAGTGGTGATAAAAAGGCAAAAAGATAGCCGAATTAGGTGACAGGTAATAGGTAATCGGACAAACTTTTTCCCAATTACCAATTACCTTTTTCCCAATTACCAATTACCAATTACCGAAATCGAAATGGCTATAGATACCACATCCGAAATTAAGGCGATCGCCCGTTACATCCGGACATCCCCCTTCAAAGTGCGCCGAGTCCTCGACCAAATTCGTGGCAAAAGCTACCAAGAAGCGCTGATTTTACTCGAATTCATGCCCTACCGCGCCTGCGAACCAATCGTCAAAGTTTTGCGATCGGCAGTAGCCAACGCCGAACACAACGCAGGATTGGATAAATCCAAGCTAGTAGTGTCTCAAGCTTACGCAGACCAAGGCCCAGTCCTCAAACGCTTTAGACCCCGCGCTCAAGGTCGCGCCTACCAAATTCGCAAGCCAACCTGTCACATTACCGTAGTAGTAGCTCCGCTCCTAGAAAACTAAACCAGGGAAAAACGTAATAGGTAATAAACAGCTTAAAGTTGAAAAATGGGTAATCACCAATTACCAATTACCAATTACCAATTACCAATTACCAATTAACTCATCAACTATTATGGGCCAAAAAATACATCCAATTGGTTTTCGCCTCGGCATTACCCAAGAGCACCGCTCTCGCTGGTTTGCCGATCCCAAAAACTATCCAGAACTCTTGCAAGAAGACTATAAAATTCGCAAGTACGTTCGTAAAACCCTCAGCAATGCTGGGATTTCCTCGGTCAGAATTGAGCGGAAAGCCGATCAAATCGACCTAGAAGTGTTCACCGCCAGACCAGGCGTTGTCGTAGGCCGCGGCGGAGCAGGCATCGAAACCTTGCGCGTCGGTTTGCAGCAGCAACTCGGTAGCAACCGCCAAATCCGCATCAACGTCGTCGAAGTCCAGCGAGTAGACGCCGATGCCACACTGATCGCGGAATACATCGCTCAGCAACTAGAACGGCGCGTATCCTTCCGCCGAGTCGTCCGCCAAGCTATCACCCGCGCCCAAAAAGTCGGCATCCAAGGCATCAAAATTCAAGTCAGTGGACGCCTCAACGGTGCAGAAATTGCCCGTACCGAATGGACACGGGAAGGAAGAGTCCCCTTGCACACGCTGCGGGCAGATATCGACTACTCCTACTGCACTGCTCAAACCATCTACGGTATTCTGGGCATTAAAGTTTGGGTTTTCAAAGGCGAAATTATTCCCGGACAGGAACAAGAGGCTGCACCAAATGCAGCAGTGCCCCGCACCAAACAAAAGCGCCGCCGCCAGAACTTTGAAGATCGATCAAACGAAGGCTAGCTAATTGTTAACTGTTAGTTGTCATTTGTTAAGTGTGAGTGGTTCCCAACCAATTAGCAATTAGCAATCACCAATTACCAATTACCAATTACCAATTACCCAACTCCCTTTCGCCATGTTAAGCCCTAAAAGAACGAAATTCCGCAAACAACAGCGCGGGCGAATGAGCGGTATTGCCACCCGCGGCAATACAGTTAGCTTTGGCGACTTCGCGCTCCAAGCCGTCGAACCCGCCTGGATTACTTCCCGCCAAATAGAAGCCGGACGCCGCGCCATGACCCGCTATATCCGCCGGGGTGGCAAAATTTGGATTCGCATTTTTCCCGACAAACCAGTCACCGAGCGCGCAGCAGAAACCCGGATGGGTTCTGGTAAAGGCTCACCAGAGTTTTGGGTTGCCGTGGTCAAACCGGGCCGTGTAATGTTTGAAATTGGCGGCGTAAGTGAAGAAACTGCCCGCGAAGCCATGCGTTTGGCATCTTTCAAATTACCAATTAAAACCAAGTTCATCACTCGCGAAGAAGGCCAGTCATAGCGAAGAGCGAAGGTAGAATTAGGTCTGTATTAATCAGCATTTTAAACGGCTACAGCATTTTAAAATCTGGCTTTCATAACTTTTCTTTCCTTCGACCTTCAGCCTAAGAGACAATTATGTCTTCTGTCATACCGCTCGCTAACGAGAAAGCACACAATTATGTCTTTGACCAAGATTAAAGAAGCTAGAGAATTAAGCGATGCTGCTGTAGCAGAGCAAATTTTAGCCGTCAAGCGCCAACTAATGGAATTGCGGCTCCAGCAAGCTACCGGCCGCATGGAAAAGCCTCACCTGTTCAAGCACGCCAAACACCGGCTAGCTCAATTGATGACAGTTGAACGCGAGCGCCAAATCGTTGCTGAGAAAGAAGCGGCAGAAAAATCAGCCGCTAAAGAAACTGCCGATTCTGCTCCCAGCCCAGAAGTCAGCCCAGAGTGAGCAGCAGCCTAGCCTCTGCTCACACAGTAGCTAAAAAAAAGTCAATTGCACAACAAAAATAGGTAGCTATGGCAATTAAAGAACGAGTTGGCGTAGTAGTCAGCGACAAGATGGATAAAACCGTCGTGGTAGCAATCGAAAACCGCTCCTCCCACACCAAATACGGCAAAATCGTAGTCCGCACCAAGCGGTACAAAGCTCACGACGAAGAAAATCAGTGCAAATCCGGCGATCGCGTCCGCATCACTGAAACTCGACCACTGAGCAAAACCAAACGTTGGACAGTTGCTGAGATTTTCGGGACAAAAAACGGCTAACAGTTAATTGCGATCTCGCGCTCGCCCGATCGGTACTTAATTAATCAATTAGTCGTCAACAGTCAACAGTTAACAGTCAACAGTTAACAGTCAACAGTTAACAGTCAACAATCACCATGATTCAACCCCAGACATACCTCAATGTCGCCGACAATAGCGGAGCCCGCAAACTGATGTGCATCCGCGTATTGGGAGGCGGCAACCGTCGCTACGGCGGAGTCGGCGATGTCATCATTGCCGTCGTCAAAGACGCCATCCCCAATATGGCTGTCAAAAAATCAGATGTCGTTCGGGCTGTCATTGTCAGAACCCGCAAAGGTTTGCGTCGCGACAGCGGCATGAGCATTCGTTTTGACGATAACGCCGCCGTTATTATCAACGTAGACGGCAACCCCAAAGGCACTCGCGTCTTCGGCCCCGTCGCCCGCGAATTGCGCGACAAAAACTTTACTAAAATCGTTTCCTTAGCCCCGGAGGTACTTTAAAATGTACGGAAAAAAGGGTAAACCAACTAGCGAGCCGCAGCGCTACAAAATGCACGTCAAAGCAGGCGATACCGTGCAAATAATTACTGGCAAAGAGAAAGGAAAAGTCGGAGAAATCTTAAAGACATATCCTAAAGTCAGCAAAGTAATTGTTAAAGGTGTAAACATCAGAACAAAGCACGTCAAGCCCCAGCAAGAGGGAGAGTCCGGGAAAATACTCACGTTTGAGGCTCCCATTCACAGCTCAAATGTCATGCACTATTCCGAAAAAGAAAAAATAGCTAGCCGCGTTTGCTATACATTTAGCGAAGACGGTCGGAAACTGCGACAGCTCAAAAAAACTGGAGAAATCATCGATCAATAGTGATTTGTTATCAGTCATCGGTCATTAGTCCGCCTTCTGACAAGTGACTTTTAAACTCATAACTAACAGCTAACATCGGTGGGACGGACAATCGACAAATTCCCTGACCAAGCCCAGGGACAGTTAACGAAACACAAAAACTATGCCGGACAAACTCAAAGTTCTTTATCAAGGAAAAATCGTTCCCACACTGATGGATCAGTTTAAATATACTAATATCCATCAGGTTCCCAAACTCGTCAAAGTCACAGTGAACCGCGGTTTGGGAGAAGCATCTCAAAACGCTAAGGCACTGGATTCGTCGATCAACGAAATTGGCATCATCACTGGTCAAAAACCAGTTGTGACGCGGGCGAAAAAAGCGATCGCAGGCTTCAAAATCCGCAAAGGAGTACCCGTCGGCGTTATGGTGACGCTGCGCGGCGATCGGATGTACGATTTTCTCGATCGGCTGATCAACCTCGCACTTCCCCGAATCCGCGACTTCCGCGGCATCAGCCCCAAAAGCTTCGACGGGCGCGGCAACTACAGCTTGGGTCTGAGAGAACAGCTAATTTTTCCAGAAATAGAATATGACCGCATCGATCAAATTCGAGGCATGGACATTTCAATTATCACCACAGCAAACACCGACGAAGAAGGACGCGCCTTGCTTAAAGAAATGGGAATGCCGTTCCGGGACAACTAAGCACTAGAGTAAGAAGCAAAAGATGGCAGCTAACGATACCATAGCAGATATGTTGACGCGCATTCGCAATTCTTGCATGGCGCGCCACCAAACAACGCAAATTCCAGCTACAAAAATGACCCGCAGCATCGCCCAAGTCCTCAAAAGTGAAGGCTTCATCGGCGAATTTGAAGAAGCAGAAGAAGGGGTCAAGCGACATTTAGTGCTTTCTCTAAAGTACAAAGGTAAAACTCGCAAGCCCATTATCACGGCACTTAAGCGAGTCAGCAAACCAGGACTGCGCGTTTACTCGAACCGTAAAGAATTGCCCAGAGTATTAGGCGGAATTGGCATTGCCATTATTTCCACCTCCAGCGGCATTATGACGGATAGAGAAGCTCGACGCCAAGGTTTGGGCGGTGAAGTGCTTTGTTATGTTTGGTAGTCATTAGTCATTAGTCAGCAGTCATTAGTCATTAGTTATTAGTTATGGGTTAGTGGTTAGTAGCAAATAATGACAACTAACAACTAACAACTGACAACTAAAAACTGACAGCTAACAACTGACAACTGGCAACTAACAACTGACAACTGACGACTAATTAACTAAAAACAAAGGACAAAAAACTATGTCGCGAATTGGCAAGCGTCCGATTAGCATCCCCACGAAAGTCACCGTCACCCTAGACGGTCAAAAAGTAGCCGTCAAAGGCCCTAAAGGTGAACTTTCCCGAGTTATCCCAGCCGAAATCCTCATGGGAATTGAAGGCGAGACTTTACTCGTTACCCGCCGAGACGAATCTCGCGTCGCCAGACAACTGCACGGCTTGTGCCGCACCCTAGTCGCCAACATGGTCGAAGGTGTATCTCAAGGTTTTCAGCGGCGTCTCGAAATTATCGGCACAGGTTATCGGGCACAGGTTCAAGGACGGAACCTGATTTTAAACGTCGGTTACAGCAAACCCGTTGAAATGCCCCCTCCAGAAGGCATCACAATGGCAGTGGAAGGCAACACCAACGTCATCGTCTCTGGCATTGACAAAGAACTCGTAGGCAATACAGCAGCCCGCATCCGCGCGGTGCGTCCGCCCGAAGTCTATAAGGGCAAAGGCATTCGCTACAGCGGCGAAGTCGTCCGGCGCAAAGCTGGTAAAACAGGCAAAACAGGTAAGAAGTAACAATGAAGCTTACTCGCAAAGAATCAGTCCAGCGCAGACACCGCCGCGTTCGGCGCAAGGTGTTCGGCACCTCCGAACGTCCCAGACTAGCGGTATTTCGCTCAGAGCAGCACATCTACGCTCAAGTAATCGACGACACCGCCCAGCACACTTTGGCCGCCGCGTCAACCCTCGATCCCGAATTGAAGTCAACTCTCAGTTCAGGCGGCAACTGCTCCGCGAGCGTGCAAGTCGGTCAGTTGATTGCCAAACGCTGTTCCAGCGCTGGCATAGTCAAAGTCGTATTCGATCGCGGGGGCAACCTCTATCACGGTCGTGTCAAAGCCCTCGCAGAAGCAGCTCGCGAAGCGGGGTTAGACTTTTAGGAAGAAGGAAGAAGGAAGAAGGAAGAAGGAAGAAGGAAGAAGGAATATACAACAAAATTCTTAATTCCTAATTGTTAATTTCTCATTTCCAACTACCAGTTACTAATCCCCAATTCCCAAAGAACAAAACTATGGCAGAACAAAAAGAACAGCGCAACAAGAAAAAAAGCAGCAGCAACAACAAAGGGCGCGAAAAAGAATCCGAATGGCAAGAACGGGTTGTTCAGATTCGGCGCGTTACCAAAGTAGTCAAAGGTGGTAAAAAACTCAGCTTCCGCGCCATAGTCATTATTGGCAACGAACGCGGTCAAGTTGGAGTAGGAGTCGGCAAAGCTAGCGACGTAATCGGTGCCGTTAAAAAAGGCGTCGCTGACGGCAAAAAGCACCTAATTGAAGTCCCCCTCACCAAATCTAACTCCATCCCTCACCCCATCAACGGTGACGGTGGCGGAGCTAAAGTGATGATGCGGCCGGCCGCTCCAGGAACCGGGGTAATTGCAGGGGGAGCAGTGCGAACTGTTCTCGAACTAGCAGGAGTCCGCAATATCTTAGCCAAACAGCTAGGTTCTGGAAATCCCTTAAACAACGCCCGAGCCGCAGTCAATGCCCTCTCCACCCTCCGCACCTTGTCCGAAGTTGCTCAAGAGCGCGGAATTCCAGTAGAAAATCTCTACGGTTAGGGCAGGCGAGAATGGGAAACTGTAAGTTTTGAGTGTTAAGTGCTTGCGGTGAAAATAAAAAAATCCGCAACTTAAAACTCACGCACTCAAAACTACTGCCTACCCCCTCTCTAAATACCAATTACCAATTACCAATTACTAAAACTATGAGATTGCAAGACGCCCGACCCAAAGCAGGCTCCCAAAAGCGCCCCCGACGCTTGGGCAGAGGTATTTCTGCCGGTCAAGGCGCGAGCTCCGGCAAAGGGATGCGCGGTCAAAAATCTAGAGCCGGTAGCGGCACTAGACCCGGTTTTGAAGGAGGTCAAAATCCTCTCTACCGCCGTCTCCCCAAGTTGAAAAGCTTCCCTCTAGTGAACCGGAAAGAGTACACTACCATTAATGTAAGTAAATTAGCATCGCTGCCAGCAAACACCGAAGTTACTCTCACCTCTTTGATCCAAGCAAAAATTGTCACCACAGACGACGGGCCGCTGAAAATCTTAGGAGATGGTGAACTGAATGTACCTTTGCAAGTGCGCGCCTCCGCTTTTACCGCAGGTGCTCGCACCAAAATTGAAGCTGCAGGCGGAAGTTGCGAATTAGTTGCGTGAAGATTTGAGGTTTGAGAGTCTGTCCAAATCTCAAATCCTCAACCTTGCTATCAGAAAATGATTTAGTCGAAAATCCCAAATCTAAAATCCAAAATCGTAACTATGGACGTTAGTAGAGAGAAAGCGCCAACTGCACAAGAGACGTTCATGCAGATGGCTCAAGCTGCTGGTTTACGAGGCCGCATCCTCGTAACCGTTGGCTTACTGATTTTAGTACGCCTGGGTGTCCACTTGCCAGTCCCCGGCATCGATCGAGTCGCCTTTGCCCAAAACGTCCAAAATAGCCCTTTAATTGGCTTTCTGGACTTGTTCTCAGGAGGCGGCTTGTCAGCGTTGGGGATTTTCGCGTTGGGGATTTTGCCCTACATCAATGCTTCAATTATTGTGCAACTTCTAACTGCGGCTCTGCCAAGCTTAGAAGACTTGCAGAAAAATGAAGGAGAAGCAGGGCGACGCAAAATTTCTCAAATTACTCGCTACGTTTCATTGGGCTGGGCAATTCTGCAAAGTATTGGCATTGCGATTTGGGTCAGCCCTTTTGCTCAATCTCCAGCGCCTTTATTCATAGCACAAACTGCTTTGGCTCTGACAGCCGGCTCAATGTTTGTGATGTGGATATCGGAAGTGGTGACGGAACGAGGTATCGGGAACGGAGCGTCGCTGCTGATTTTTATCAATATTGTGTCGGTATTGCCGCGCTCTTTGGGACAAACTTTTGAATTGGCTCAAAGTGGGGACACACAAGTTGTCGGCCGCGTAGTCGTTCTGCTGCTGGTCTTTTTGGTAACGATTGTCGGGATTGTTTTTGTTCAGGAAGGTACTCGCCGCATTCCGATTATTTCGGCCCGTCGCCAAGTCGGCCGCAAAGTTTATCGGGAGAGCCGGAGTTATCTGCCCCTGCGCTTGAATCAAGGCGGAGTGATGCCGATTATTTTTGCATCTTCGGTCTTGATTGTGCCTTCTTTCCTCGCTCAGTCTCTCAATAACCCGTTTTTGGTTCAAGTTGCTAATGTTTTGAGTCCGAACGGCCCTGCCCCTTGGGCTTACGCGCTGTTTTATCTAACTTTGATTCTGTTCTTCAGCTATTTCTACGCTTCGTTGATTGTCAACCCCGTAGATATGTCTCAGAACTTGAAGAAAATGGGCGCTAGCATTCCGGGAATTCGTCCGGGTCAGAAAACGAGTGATTATGTGGAGAAGGTTTTGAACCGTTTGACTTTCTTGGGAGCGATTTTTCTCGGTCTGGTGGCTATTGTACCAACTGCTGTAGAAAGCGCGATCGGAGTGCAAACTTTTAGAGGTTTTGGCGCAACTTCCCTACTGATTCTAGTAGGTGTCGCGATCGAAACTGCTAAACAAATTCAAACTTACGTCATCTCCCAGCGATATGAAGGAATGGTGAAGTAATCGTAATGCAATTTATTTTCATGGGGCCTCCAGGGGCGGGAAAGGGAACTCAGGCTCAGATATTAGCCGCTCTCTGGAAAATACCCCACATTTCTACGGGCGAAATCCTACGCGCCTGCGTGGTGGCTAAAACTGCCTTGGGCCTAAAGGCGCAAGCTTACATGGACAAGGGTGAGTTGGTTCCCGACCAATTGCTGATGGATATCGTGCAGGAACGCTTGAATGAACCGGACGCGAATGCGGGCTGGATTCTCGACGGCTTTCCCCGCACTGTTGCCCAGGCAACTTTTTTAGACAAACTGCTGCAGGAGCTTAGCGGTGCTGAGGGGAGTACATCAAACCCGAAATTTGGTCTCAAAGCTGTTAATCTCGACGTGCCTGACGACATTTTGGTGTCTCGCCTGCTGTCGCGGGGCCGGCAGGATGACAATGAGGAGACGATCCGCCGCCGGTTGCAAGTTTATCGCGAGCAAACTGAGCCTTTGATTGATTTTTACAGTGACCGTCAACAGTTAGTTGCGGTTGATGGCGATCGAGCAATGGAATTAGTCACCGCAGAACTCCAACAATCTCTCTCTGGCGACTCTTGAACCCTCTCAATACAGCTTGTTACTCACCAGCTTTTGCTAAGATATGTTAACTAGGAGCTTTTTGTGCTATCAGGTTTTGTGAGGGTTGCTAGAAACTGGATTGAACTCGATACTAATTGCCAGAACTTTACTCAAGTAAAGCCAAAGTGAGCGGTTAATTGAGTCTTTAAGTCGATCGAGTCGCCCTAATTATTGCCCCCCGTTCCCGTTTGACTCCTACCAGTAAATAGGTTTTGAGCCCAACGCCGGGACACTCCTAGTTAATCAAATGTAGAGTTGAGGTAAATACCAAATTGTCTAAGCAAGATTTAATTGAAATGGAAGGGACAGTGACGGAATCCCTGCCCAATGCGATGTTTCGCGTTGACCTAGATAATGGGTTTAACGTGCTGGCTCACATTTCCGGCAAGATCCGCCGCAACTACATCAAAATTCTGCCTGGCGATCGCGTCAAAGTCGAATTGACTCCCTATGACTTGACCAAAGGCAGGATTACTTATCGCCTTCGGAAAAAATAGGCTTAGATAAAACTTTCTAAAAACGAATTCTAAGTTTAATTTAGAGAGAATTTGGTAAAAAGCTTCAAATTTATGCTATAATGCTACGTTTGTAGTGTTGCCGAGAAGGGCGTCAACAACCTACCGGTGTACCGGGTTAAGTCATTGTTACACCGTAAAAGTATCGCTCGCCAACACTCTGGCGCAGGCGAACTTTACCCAGCAATGGGAGTGGGTGCAAGCGGGCTCCTTCATGAAACAACCCGCACTTTATACAATTTAATCGAGGAGAGGTCTACACCTTGCCCAGCCTCTCCTCCCACCGCTCTACGGGCAGTCCCAGCGTGCCTGTTCTCCGCTAGAGCGGGGTTCTCCAGGCAGGAAGAAAGATGAAAGTTCGAGCATCTGTCAAAAAAATTTGTGAGAAATGTCGCGTCATCCGCCGTCGCGGTCGAGTGATGGTGATATGCACTAACCCGAAACACAAACAGCGCCAAGGTTAGAAAAAACGAAGATTGGGCACTGCACGCAGGTGCATCCTAATTGAACATTGTAGCCAAACAGGAAAACTAGGGAGACAAAAAGTGTGGCACGGATTGCCGGGGTAGACCTTCCACGCGATAAGCGCGTCGAAATAGGTCTGACATACATTTACGGAATAGGCTTGTCGCGGGCCCAAAAAATTATCGCTGCAACAGGCGTCAATCCTGACACTCGCGTCAAGGATTTAACAGAGGCCGACGTGACAGCTCTGCGGGCTCATGTAGAAACCACATACCAAATCGAAGGAGACCTCCGGCGCTGGGAGTCAATGAACATCAAGCGCCTGATGGACATCGGAACTTATCGCGGTCGGCGTCACCGTTTGGGTCTGCCGGTGCGGGGACAACGAACCCGTACCAACGCCAGAACCCGTCGTGGCGTCCGCCGAACAGTTGCGGGCAAGAAAAAGGCACCTTCCAAGAAGTAACATCTTTTTGGGAACAATACGCTGGGGGCTGCTGGCTCCTAGCGCTTCGGGACATTAGTTGAGAGAAACGTTAAAGAGACTAATATGGCGCGACAACAAACAGGCAAGAAATCTGGTGCAAAAAAGCAGAAACGGAATGTACCCAATGGGGTAGGCTACATCCAGTCTACCTTTAACAACACGATTGTAACTATTACCGACCTCAACGGCGAAGTGATATCCTGGGCATCGGCAGGTTCCAGCGGTTTTAAAGGAGCTAAAAAGGGAACTCCCTTTGCCGCTCAAACAGCAGCAGAAAGTGCTGCACGCAGAGCCAACGACCAAGGAATGCGCCAAATAGAAGTAATGGTGAGCGGGCCCGGAGCAGGTAGAGAAACTGCAATCCGGGCGCTGCAAGGGGCGGGACTGGAAATCACCCTGATTAGAGATGTTACCCCAATTCCTCACAACGGCTGTCGCCCTCCCAAGCGGCGTAGAGTCTAAAACGATTTGAGATTTTAGATTTTAGATTTTGGATAATGGCTAACTGCTTAAAGTCAAAAACTAATGGTTCTAACTGTTGCCCCGTCCATCCAAAATCCGAAATCCGTTCAGGGGTATGCTCTGCAATCTAAAATCCAAAATCAAAAATCCAAAGTGGAAAAGGGAGGTCACTCCGTGGCGCAGTTTCAAATTGAATGTATAGAGTCTAACACTGACAAAGACCGCAGTCAGTACGGAAAATTTGTCCTGGAACCGCTCGATCGCGGTCAGGGAACAACAGTTGGGAATGCGCTGAGGCGAGTTCTGCTGTCAAACTTGGAAGGAACAGCAGTAACTTCAGTCCGAATCGCGGGCGTCAATCACGAGTTTGCCACGATCGAAGGGGTACGTGAGGATGTTCTAGAAATTCTCCTGAACATGAAAGAGGTCGTCCTCAAAACTCATTCTCCGCAGCCGCAAATCGGCAGGTTGCGGATTGAGGGGCCTGTCACAGTTACGGCCGATAGATTCGATTTGCCCTCAGAGGTGGAATTGATCGATCGATCCCAGTACATTGCAACTCTCTCCCCAGGCTCAGTTCTGGAAATGGAATTCAGAATTGAAAAAGGCATCGGATACCGAGCAGTAGACCGCAGTCGCGATGATGGATCGGCTTTGGATTTTCTCCAAATTGACGCCATCTTTATGCCGATTCGCAGAGTCAACTACAGCGTTGAAGATGCTCGGGTAGGCGGTACGGTCGAGAAAGACCGGCTGATTATGGAAATCTGGACTGATGGCAGCGTGACTCCTCAAGAAGCTTTGAGTCAATCTGCCAACATCCTGGTAGATTTATTTTCACCTCTCAAAGACATCACCCAAGATTCTCTCAAACCAGAGTATCCCGGTGAAGCCGATCCTACCAGCCAAATTCCGATCGAAGAATTGCAGTTGTCCGTCCGGGCTTACAACTGTCTCAAGCGGGCTCAGATCAACTCAGTCGCAGACTTATTGGATTATACCCAAGAAGACTTGCTCGAGATCAAGAACTTCGGGCAGAAGTCTGCTGAAGAAGTGATTGAAGCTTTACAAAAACGCTTGGGCATTACCTTGCCACAGGAAAAATCAGCTAAAAGTTAATCAACGGGTAACGGGTAAAAAAGTTCTGAATTTTAAGTAGGTGAGTTTTTAAGTTAAAGAAATCACCGCTCAAAACTCGCGGACTATCCCGGCGCCCAATTACCAATTACCAATTACCAACTGCCATGCGTCACCGCTGTCGCGTTCCCCAACTCAACAAACCGGCTGACCAGCGTCGCGCCCTGCTGCGCTCGCTGACCACCGAATTAATCCGCCACGGTAAAATTACTACCACTCTTGCCCGCGCCAAAGCGCTGCGCCCAGAGGCGGACAGAATGATTACCCTGGCAAAAGATGGCTCCTTGGCCGCTCGCCGGCAAGCTATGGGCTTTATCTACGACAAACAGTTAGTACACGCCTTGTTTGAAGCAGCCCAAGAACGGTACGGCTCGCGCAACGGGGGCTACACCCGCGTAGTACGAACTGTCCCCCGTCAAGGAGACAATTCCGAAATGGCGATCGTTGAACTGGTTTAATTCCATTTTGGGTTGGAGATTTGTGATTTATGACTGACAATCGAAAATCCCCAATCGAAAATCCCCAATCGATACAGCGCGTTGCTCTGGTGATCCAATACCTCGGCACTAACTTTCACGGTTGGCAGCGACAGCCGAACCAGCGTACAGTACAAGAAGAAATTGAAACAGCAATATCGACTGTTCTGGAACGCCCGGTAACGCTGCACGCTGCTGGGAGAACCGATGCGGGTGTTCACGCTGCTGCTCAAGTAGCGCATTTTGATGCCCACGGCCCAATTCCGGCTCACCGCTGGGCAAGTGTTCTCAACTCTCGACTGGCAAAAGATATTTTAATTCGAGCTTCGGCAAAGGTGGAACCTACCTGGCACGCTCGGTTCTCAGCCAGTTGGCGGCGCTATCGCTACACCCTTTATACAGACCCGACCCCTAATTTGTTTGTGCGTCCTTTTGCTTGGCACTGCTATCACGCCCCTGTGGATGAATCTTTGATTCAGACAGCTTTGACACCACTCATCGGGCGGCATCACCTGGCTGCTTTCCACCGCGCGGGCTCTGCCCGCCCCCATTCCTGGGTGGACGTGCAAGCGGCAGAGTGTCAGCGTTCTGGGCCTCTTATATATATTGAGGTTCAGGCGAGCGGGTTTCTGTACGGGATGATGCGGCTGCTGGTGGGGTTGCTGGTGCAGGTGGGTCGCGGGGAAAGGCCGATCGACAATTTCACAGATATCTGGGTCAACGAACGCCGAGAAATGGTAAAATATGCCGCTCCCGCTCAAGGTTTGTGCCTGCTGCGGGTTGGCTATTCAGAATTTCCCTTTCCCCCAGAGGTCTGGTACGACACCCAGCCAAAATTAGTCATTAGTCATTAGTCATTAGTCATTAGTCATTAGTCATTAGGTAACTACTAATAAAAAACTAAGGACAACTAACAATTAAAAACTGACAACTGACAACTGACAACTGACACCTAACAACAGTTAACAGTTAACAGACAACTAACAACAAACAATGAACAAAACTTACGTCCCTACTCAAGACTCCCTAGAGCACAAGTGGTACGTGGTCGATGCCGCTGACCAGCGGCTAGGCCGTCTGGCAACAGAAGTTGCCATGTACCTCCGGGGGAAACACAAACCGACTTACACTCCTTCTATGGATACCGGCGACTTCGTAATTGTCATCAATGCGGACAAAATCGCTGTTACTGGCAAAAAACGCACCCAGAAAATCTACCGTCGCCATTCTGGAAGACCGGGCGGGATGAAAACAGAAACTTTTGCCAAATTGCAAGCACGTTTGCCCGAAAGAATTGTCGAAGAAGCTATACGAGGAATGCTGCCTCACACTTCTCTGGGCAGACAACTGTTTACTAAACTGAAGGTGTACGCTGGCCCCAACCACCCGCACCAAGCTCAAAAACCAGAAGAATTAATTGTTCACACGATTCCGGGAGGAAATGAGTAATGCAAGCAACAGATACATCCGGTCGCGCTGTGTACTGGGGAACCGGCCGCCGCAAGCGTTCGGTAGCGCGGGTGCGCTTGGTTCCCGGTACTGGCATACTGACAGTCAATGGTAAAGAGGGGGATTTGTACCTGCAATTCAACCCTACTTATTTGGCTCTCGCTAAGGCCCCTTTGGAAACTTTGGGTCTGGAAAATGAGTACGACATTTTGGTAAAAGTCGAAGGCGGTGGCTTGACAGGTCAGGCTGACTCGATTCGATTGGGTGTCGCTAGAGCACTTTGTCAATTAGACCCGGACAACCGCAAGCCTCTTAAGACTGAGGGCTATTTGACTCGCGACCCGCGGGCAAAAGAACGGAAAAAGTACGGTTTGCGGAAAGCTCGCAAAGCTCCTCAATACTCCAAGCGCTAATCGAGGTTCGGCAGCGGGTTGTGTAACGTATGTAACGGATGTAACGGATAGAAGGAAGAGGGAAGAGGGAAGAAGGCAAAATTATCCAGATTCTATCTTCCTTTTTTTTCAAGTCTATTTGCTATGGACGATCGCTGGTTCCAACAGATATAAGGCAAAATTCGTGCTGTTGTTGGTGTACAAGTCCTGCGGCAGCTAAAATGGTTGTAAAGTCAAAAATTAGAGAGTAAAAAACAATGGCAAAAGAAGGCATTCACCCTGAGTGGTATCCCGAATCTCAGGTTTATTGCAACGGGGAACTGGTGATGACTGTGGGCTCAACTAGACCCAAGCTTCAAGTTGATGTCTGGTCGGGAAATCATCCTTTCTATACTGGCACTCAGAAGATTATTGATACTGAAGGTCGTGTGGAGCGCTTTATGCGGAAATATGGCATGAGCGAGGTAGAAATGCCGAAGGCAGATGCTTCCTCTGGACCGCTGAAAATGGAAGATCCGAAAGCAGATGCTGCTAAGGCTGCTGGTAAAGGCAAAAAGAAGAAGTAGCCGGATTGTCATTTGTCCGCAGTTTGTTGAGAGTAGTTCTTTCTACTGGCAACTTACCGCCCTCGGATTTTAGATTTTAGATTGAAGACTTGCTAGGTAAATAGTTTAGTTCGATCGAGTAGAGTTCGCTCGACATGGGAGCATCCCGATTTTGTAAATATCCCAATAAATGATATAATTTTACATTTTTTAAACCAACGGCTTCCCCAAAAA
>NZ_JAUBSH010000003.1:0-152968 GCF_036704705.1 Microcoleus sp. K1-B1
TCGCTCATCTTTCTGTGTAAAAAAAGGTCTCTTATGTTCTTTTACCACATAATGTTACTATTTTGGAGATGTCTATTTGAGATTGCTGTGCTAACAAATCAGCCAGCAAATCAGCCATCTCAGGGTCATCTTCAGCATAAGGTAGACCTGCTATCTGAGCGTGAGATATAGAGTCAGGAATTACATCTAAACCTAACTCGCGAATGCCACCTACCTCAAGGCGAGCAACTCCATAACAATTTCTGAATCTTGCAGCACATTCTTCAGGAGAACAAACACTAGCAATATTTACAGAAATACCCTGTTCATTTTTATTTTTTCGCAAATAGTAAGCTTCAGATTCAACCAGTCCAGTATCCTCATTTATCCACGGTTTGCGAAGTAAAGCCCGGTAGACAATAGCGCTATTAGGTAGTGGTTCAAACTCTGCCTGATTACTAAATTTTTGTTCGTTCATGCTTGATTAAACCACTTTAGCCGCTCGACTAATGTTGTTGCTGAAATTACCTTCTCTGAACCGTGTTCATCATTTTTGCGATGATAAATGCGAACAGGTTGCTCGTCATCGTCAATAAACGGACAAAACAAGCGAACTTTACAAGCTGGATTTACACTTGTCCAAGTCAGGCTAACACCGCCTTGATGATCTGTACAAGCTGATGCTTTTGGAAAACTGCTTCCCATCATAGAATGTGCTTCTACAACCAAATTAAGTGCTGTTTTAAAAGCAAAGTCGCTGGGTTTTAAAAGGCCGTATTCATCCTCATCATCTTCGCCTTCATAAAGTTCTCCCAGACGTTTGAGAGTGATACTCAGTCCTGAGCGGCTGTAGTTGCTACCGCTATCAGTAATCTGTTCTTTCGCTACAGTCATAAGATTCAATTCCTTTTAGCCGATCGCCACTTTTATTTTAACACAGCCTCATGCTGTGAAATTTGCACTCAAAACTCCCATTGTTGACTGTCGATCGATATTTGCAAGGACACAGCAGTGCGGTGTCCAAATCCGAATATATTTGCAAGGACACGGCAGTGCCGTGTCCCTACCGAAAACCGCCATACAAGCACCGATCGGACGCAATCTTAATTCCCGACTGCAAACAAGTATTAGGCTGGAACTTGGATTTTTTCGGTGCCGGCAAGTTCAAAGGCTGCGTGAATTGCCTTCAAAGCAGTTACACCTTGTCCTTCATCCACAACGCAGCTAATTTTAATCTCGGAAGTGGCAATCATTTGAATGTTGATTTGCTGGCGGGAAAGCGCTTCAAACATCCTTGCCGCTACTCCCGGATGCGCTACCATCCCGGAACCGACAACGCTAACTTTGGCTATTTGTGTATCGACTGCTACTTCGCCCCATCCAAATTCGGGGGCGGCTTTTTCGAGGGCGTTTTTAGCAGCTTCGGCGTCAATTTGTGCTACGGTAAATGCAATGTCGCGAGTTAATATGCCGTCGATATTGTGGCAGCGCTGCGACTGAATAATTGTATCTACGCTGATATTTTCCTCGGCTAAAAGTCCGAACAGTTTTGCTGCTACTCCGGGTCGATCGGGCAATTGGCGAATTGCTAGACGCGCTTGATTCAGATCCAACGCAACGGCGCGGACTGCGGGCGGTTTTTGGGATGATGAACGCAGCCCAATAGGGGAGTTGGCAACATCAAATGTTTTGCAGAGTTCGGCAACAGCCCGATCGCAATCTTCGGCATCGATCGCACAACTAACTTTTACCTCGGAAGTGGAAATCATTTGAATGTTAATTCCCGCATCCGCTAAAGTCTTAAACATCTGCGCCGCTACCCTCGGACGACCGATCATTCCCGCACCCGCAATGCTAACTTTAGCTATTGGTCGCTCTTCTGCTTTCACTTCCGGTTCTCCCAATTCTGGGCGAGAATTCTTGCCGAGGGCGGGTACGATCGCATCTGCAACCGCGACAGCTTGATTCAGCGAATTTCTCGTCACTGTGAAGGCAATATCGTTAGTATTGCCTTCATGAATTGACTGGATAATTAAATCAACATCGAGGTTTTGCTGCGCGATCGCACCAAACAACCGCGCTGCTACTCCGGGGCGATCGGGCAAACGCAGCAGCGATACCCCTGCCTGATCTAAGTCAAATTCCACCGCATCGACGGCTTTTGCGAGCTCCAAGCCCTCCAAAGGCCGGGGTTGCGGGGGTGGGGACACTACCCGCGTACCGGGGGCGTCACTCCAGCTAGAAAGCACTACCAGGGGCACGCCGTAATTCTTGGCAATTTCTACCGCGCGCGGGTGGAGGACTTTTGCGCCCAAACTCGCCAATTCCAGCATTTCGTCGCAAGTGATTTCGTCCATCAATTGCGCGTCGGCAACCAAGCGCGGATCTGTAGTCAGAATTCCGGGCACGTCGGTATAAATTTCGCATCTGTCGGCCCGCAGCGCTGCTGCGAGGGCAACTGCTGTCGTGTCGGAACCGCCACGGCCCAAGGTGGTAATTTCCAATTCTCCGGCATCGGCGATGCCTTGGAAACCCGCCACCACAACAACTTTACCGCTTTTTAACTGACTCTCAAGCCGATTTGGGTCGATTCGCAAAATCCGGGCGCGGGTGTGGGCGGCTTCGGTGACAATGCCAACTTGGGCGCCGGTGAGGGAAATTGCGGGCTGTCCCATTTCCTGCAATGCCATGCTCAAAAGTGCGATCGAGACTTGTTCCCCAGTGGAAAGCAACATATCCATTTCCCGCTTGTTGGGATTTGGGGAAATTTCCTTCGCGAGTTTAACTAAACCGTCGGTGGTTTTGCCCATCGCCGAAAGTACGACAACCAGAGAGTTGCCAAGCTGTGCTGTTTTTACTACTCGTCGGGCTACTTCCAAAATGCGATCGACTGTACCAACCGAGGTTCCGCCATATTTCTGAACAATTAGTGCCATAGGACTTACACAAAAAGTGATGCAATACTTAAGTTAATATACGCAAATTTTTGATAATAACCGATGAATGTTTATATCGTTTCTGAGGAGGCTGCTAGGCGATCGCGTTTTTACAGCACATGATATTCCTAGGGACACTGAATTGCCGTGTCTCTACCGGAATCTGCGACTTATGCGAATTTAGATTTTTGATGGAAGGATTGAATAATTGGGAATAACTTATGAAGAACCCCATCCCGATAATCATCAGTCATCCCCAATCTAAAATCTAAAATCTAAAATCTAAAATCGAATTACTCGCCTTCTAACTCTCGCAAACGCACTTCCAAAGCTTGAATTCGCAACTCAGCTTCTAGGCGCCTCTGTCGTTCTCATTCTGCCACTAATTCGGCTTGTTCTGCCCGTTCCTCGGCCGCCGGCAGCAAATTCCCGGAAGCATCCCACCAGCGCAGCCAAGGCAGCTCTACGCCCTGATAAACCCCTTGCCAAATGCCTAATTCCACTCCTATTTGTGCGATCGGGTAATGTCCGCGCTCATTTTGTGGGACTAAGGGACTACCAAATAAAAAACTCGTCCAAAATCAAGCAGTACTGTAAACAATATCTATAAACCACTTACCGAGATTGGGGAGGCTATCCCCAACAGGTTGGGACAGACGCTGAATCTGAGTTTCAACTTCAGCCATTTCCAGAGTTGTGAGCTTAACCCCAGTTTGATAAGTCAAGGTCACGAGTTTGACTATCGGATGTTTACCCTTCCAAGTCATCGTTTCAGCCAAATGCAGCACGGTGGTAATATCATCAAGGATATTACCGTTCCAGTGGTTTTCCAACACTCCCCAAGTCCGCTCTACAGGATTGTATTTACTGTGGTAGGGCGGGTAGTAGGCTAAACGCAGATTCAACTGGTGCTTACTGACAAACTCCACAAGACGTTTCATCAATTGAGTTCGTCGGGAATGGTTTTCAGGTCCGTTGTCTTGATTGAGTAGTAAGGTGCGGATATGAGTAAAACGGTGACGGTTACTCTCCCACCACGATTCCAAAATATCAACGATGAAGTCGCTAGTCACCTTTGATGTGGTGAAATATAAAAACAACTCATCTAATTGGGGCAAAAAAATTCCATAGGGAGTCAACTTGGCTTTTGGGGCGAAGTCGTGATCACAGGCAAAAGTTGGCACCCGGTTCTTACCTCCTCTGGAGAAGGGACCAATTTTCACCGTGGCTTTGGCATCAAGTGAGAGTCGGAGAGTTGTCGGGTCATTATCAGCTTGCTGATTAACTTGACTCAACTGCTCAAATATAGCATCGGTTTCGGGAATTTTTTTTGAGGCTGAGTCTTCGCTACCTTGGCCGGGCGATATCCCAACTGATTCAACCGCTGACGGATGGTTTCGTTGCTGGGTAGTTCCGCTTCCTGGTAGTGCTTTTGTTCTACCAGTTGTTGCCTGACTTTGGCGGTACTCACTCGTGTATACAAACGAGTGCTTTTGAAGCTGGGGTCGGTCTGACTTTGACTATCCACGATGGCTTTGATGTCTTCACTTAGCTGAGGCAACTTGCTTTCCACTGGTTTTCGGCCCCTGGCCTTGAAGGCATCGATACAACTTAGCCCTGTTTCTAGCTCTCGTTGTCCTTTTCTGATGGTATCTCGACACCACCCCAGTTCTGTTTGAGCTTGGCGTTGACCTCCTGTGCCTAATTCTTGGACTATCTGGGCCATAAATCTTCGTCGCTGTGTACCTTTGAGCGTTTTCGCTGTTTGCCACAGACAAGCTTTGAGGGTTTCAGTTAGTTCTAGCACGTTGAGTTTTTTTGTGCGTTAGCCTTACTTAATTCAGTTTACCCTCTCCGGGGACTGGAAGAGTTTATTTCTTGGATGTCCCTAACTGGTTAACTGGTTCCCAAGCTCTGCCTGGGAACCGATGTAAGCGAGGCTCTGCCTCGGCCCAGACTAGGGAGGCAGAGCCTCCGGATATGCGTTACCAGGAAGAGCCTGGTAACGAGTATAATCATTTAGGATTGCTATATATCAAATGCTACGCATCTAAAGTGTCTGTTGCTTCGGAGGGGAAGAGGGTGAAAAAGGGAGAGGGAAAGATAATTTTCCGCTTTTTATACAAGGATTTTAGGAGACAATTTAAATGCGCGATAGCTTAACTAAAGCCTGATTCCTTCTTCCTTTTTCCTTTTTCTTCTTCTTCTTCCTTCTGATTCCTGATTCCTGATTCCTGATTCTATAGTTTGATAATTTCAGGGAAATTCATCCTGATCAGCCAGGGTAAATGTCGTATCTCTAAATAGATACTGAGACGAATACTACCCATGAAAACCTACACTGCAATTGCTTTACTGAGCCTGTTGGGCATTACCTTGAGTGCCAGCGCCGCTCAAGCTTTTGAATCTCCACTCCCCATCCTCGAAACTGGCACCGCCCAATATATGTTGTCAGCGCAAACTCAACAAAGGGGCGAGCGTGGTCCTGAGAGAAAGCGCATCCGCAGAAATTTTACTGAGCCTACTGTTTACACTCATCCGCTACAAGATTTC
Organism: Microcoleus sp. K1-B1; assembly: GCF_036704705.1. NCBI lineage: Bacteria > Bacillati > Cyanobacteriota > Cyanophyceae > Oscillatoriales > Microcoleaceae > Microcoleus > Microcoleus sp. K1-B1. The sequence goes on from NZ_JAUBSH010000003.1 coordinate 5,469, forward strand.
TAAGGGCATCGGACGCAAGTGATGACCACAACTGAGTTGCTTCGGGGCGTTCATTGGATCACTCGATCGGATTTTCGGAGATTCTAGTTTTTTAGGTTAAGCGACAACTGCACTTTTTGTGGACAGTTCTGAGGATATTCTTTTTTGTGTGATAAATGTTAGCATATAAACGGGGAACCGCCATCTACCTAGAGATAGATTCTAGTCTGTGGCGGTTTTGTATTGAAAACGCTTCTATTAAACAGGAACTAACCACAGGCCTCTGATCATCTGGGTTTTTCAACCAATATCCCTCGCTTTCCACGCCTTATTTTGGCGTTGCACAATTTGACGAGGATTTTTGTGGGATGTCCCGCCTGCAGTGAAAATACAGCGGACGGGCTACGAGATCCCATCCCACAAAACCATCAAAATCTTCCCGCAATTATGCAACAGCCTTATTTTAGTTGATAAAACCAGGTTTCGACATCCATGACTCTTCAAGAATTAGGGGTTCGGAGTCGCCTCAAATTCCTGGGATCGCAACAGTTATTTACCTTCTCCCCCCCACAGGTAGGGTTTAATTTTCAACCGCTGCACTATAATTAACTTGCGATAACTAACTTATATATAGGTAAACTGTCAGCGCAGAGGGTGCAGCAATCTACTTAAATTGGCCACCAATAAGAACCACTTATGCGGTGTGGATAGCCTTTAAGCCCATGCCCCTGTTACCTCAGGGAAATTAACTAACCTGAATATTAGGGTAGCTGGCAAGCTTTCCGGCGACAGTCGGCTATGCTTGATTCGGCGCTCTCGCAATAATTTAATGGAGGATGACAAAATGCCTCCTAATTTGGCTATTTCGGGGATAGTGATGAAAAATGACTCTTTAGATCTGGTCAAAAGCCTCAGCCCTAGTGCAATGGATCAGATCATGCTATATCTGGCGTTTAGCGCCATGAGAACCAGTGGGCACAGGCACGGGGCGTTTCTAGACGCGGCCGCAACGGCGGCTAAGTGTGCCATTTATATGACTTATATGGAGCAGGACAACAACCTGCGGATGACCGGACACTTGCATCACATTGAGCCTAAACGGGTGAAGGTGATTGTTGAAGAAGTCCGGGAAGCTCTGACTCAGGGAAAATTGCTGAAAATGTTGGGTTCTCAAGAACCTAGATATTTGATTCAGTTTCCTTATGTCTGGCTGGAACAGTATGGTTGGATGCCGGGACGCCCTCGCATTCCGGGAAACAATTTGACTGTAGATGAAAAAAAATATCTCGAAGGCAAAATTCCTCCTAATCCGCCTGACGCTCAACTGATCAATTCTTTTCAGTTTATGGAGTTGATCGAGTTTCTGCACAGGCGATCGCAAGAAGATATGTCTCCAGAAAGGCGAATGCCTTTGAGCGAAGCTCTAGCAGAACACATTAAGCGACGCTTGATCTATTCTGGGACTGTGACTCGTATTGATTCTCCTTGGGGAATGCCGTTTTATGCCCTCACCCGCGCTACTTACTCTCCCGCAGAGCAGGAAGAGCGGACATTTACTATGGTTGAGGATACGGCTAGATATTTCCGGCTGATGAAGGATTGGGCGGAAAAACAACCGAATGTGATGCGAATTATGGAGACTTTGGATATTCCGCCGGAACGGCTCGACCAAGCCCTTGAGGAATTAGATGAAATTATTCGCAATTGGGCCGATCGCTATCACAAGCGGGGCGAACCGACGATGATTTTACAAATGGTTTTTGGACCGCAAGACGACGCTTAGTTTGATTAACTATTAATCATTAGTCATGAGTTGATTGCTTGAGACTAATGACTAATGATTAATAGCTAATAGCCCTGGACGGCGCCACCGGCTTTTTTTGCAAAAATACTGCGTTAATCGTTTGAATTTTCGTAAAAAACCAGGTTTATTGGGTCGCGAATGCGTCCAGGATTAACTAAGCTAAAAAAGCTCTCCAGGTCGCAGCTAAAATAATCGCTGCGATCGCTCCTATGAGTGTATTAAAAAAATTTACCACCTCGTTTGTCAGCCATTCAAACTTTGATTGCACCGTCGCCCCAATCACACTCTCGATGTTCGTGGCAATAAAAGCTGCAATAACACAAAAAACAATTCCTGTCAAGTCTATTAAACCGACGGCCCAACTTAAAAGCGCAATCAAAATTGAGCCGACAATACCTGCGATCGTTCCTTCCAAACTTACGGCCCCTTCGGTACCCCTAGGTACAGGCTGCAAACTGGTAATCAAAAAAGTCCGCTTCCCGTAAGCTTTGCCGATTTCGCTGGCGCTGGTATCGGAAAGTTTGGTGCAAAAACTCGCGGCGTAACCCAGCAATAACAGGGAAATAGCATTTTGTGACACAGGCATCTTGCCTGTCTCTCCTAAAACAGCCATCTTTCCTGTATCTCCTAAAATAGATAATGCCAAAACTCCCAAAGCGCAAAGAGTAGCGGTTAAAGCCGAACCCCAGACATTTTCTGGGCCTCTGGCGCCTGAACGCTTTTCTGCTATGCCTTCTGCTTCTTTTTGGGCTTTGCCGATGCGGGTAACTCCCGATCCGACAAGAAAGTAAAACATCACCACAGCATAGCCTTGCCATCCCAAACAGCCCCAGATCAGGACACCCAATACCCAGCCGTGAAATTGGCCAGCGGGAGTGAGCAATTTTTTAGGAGCAATGGTGGCGATCGCGAGTAAAACTGTATTTAGGGCGATCGCCACCAACCAAGGATTAGACCAAGATAAATAATTAAAGAACAATTCTGAATTCTGCATTTAGTAGCTCCATGAGTCAAGTCTTATTTCATCTTGCCTTCCCCGTGACCAATATTGCCCAAACAAAAGCGTTCTACGTAGACGGGCTCGGCTGCGAACTAGGTCGCGAATCGCCAAATTCTGCGATTATGGGTTTGTGTGGCCATCAAATTGTCGCCCACGTCAGCCGCGAACCTTTGACGCCTCAGCGAGGCATCTATCCCCGGCATTTTGGGTTAATTTTTACTTCCGAAGCTGACTGGGAAGCGTTGCTAGAAAAAGCCCAGCAAAACAAGTTAAATTTCTATCAAGAACCGAGACGGCGATTTGTCGGTTTGCCTACAGAACACCGTACTTTCTTCTTAGAAGACCCTTTCCACAATATATTGGAGTTCAAGTATTATTGTGAAGCTGAAGCAATTTTTGGTCGCAGCGAATACGCTGAAGTCGGCGACGCTGTTTGATATCTAGGTTGGTAGCGATTTGCCGTGTTCGCGGGGGCGGGTTTACAAGATTGTTGGTTTTAGGCAATTATTGTAGGTGAAACTCGCCCCTACAAAATTTGACATTATACCAGAATGAATCTAACGGTTAATCATGAACTTTCAATGGTTCTGAAAGTGCTTCAGCGACCGCTTTTAAACTGCTGGAATGCCGCGCCATCATGGCATGGGCGAAAACAGACAATTTTACTTCTTTGGCAGCAGATATTTGGGAACTAGAAGCGGGTACAATGATGAAATCCCAATCTGTCCAAATCGAAGTAAAATTGAGGTTTTCCAACAAGGCAGCATCTCGATTTAAATCTTGGAGAAAAGCACTGCCAGGACGCATTTGAACGCAGCCTTTTCCCCAGAGAGTGTAAGCCATCCAAGTACCGCTGTGAGGAGAAGATATGGCAATAAAGCGCTGCACTCGGTTAATGCCGCCTAACCTTTGCAGGTAATAGCGAGTTACTAAGCCGCCCATGCTCAATCCTACTATATCTAAATGCTGTTCTGGCGCAAAGGTTTTGTCTATATAATCTGCTATTTGTTGGGCTAATTCTTCTATGCTGGCGTTGCCCCAATGGGGCGAGAGATTGAGGGTGTAGACTGACCATCCCAGTTGGGTCAGGTAGGCAGACATTTTGTAAAAAATTCCCGATTTTCGGAAGATTCCGTGAATTAGCAAGACTGGGTTGCGGCTGAAATTGCTATTCATTTTTAAGTGGGAATTTTATTTTCAATAGGTGCTTTTAGTTCTTCAACTATTGCGTTAATACTTAGGGGTTCTGTCACCATTTGGCGGTGCAGCAAAACGTTGACTTTAATTTCTTTACCTACTGGCATTTGGGAGCTGTTCGCCGGTACAATCATTATGTCAAATGGCGTCCACATTGATGTAAAGTTTATGCGTTTGAGCATTGTCACATCTTGATTTAAATCGCGCAGCAAGCCGCTATCGGGGCGCATATCCAGGTATCCTGGTAGGCGTAGGGAATAAGCGGTGAGGGTGCCGTGGTGGGGGGAAGATAGGGTGATGAAACGCTGTACGCGGTTGATTCCTCCGAGTCGCTGGACGTAGTAGCGACTGACGATGCCGCCCATGCTATAGCCTACTATGTCTAAAGATTGTTCTGGATCGAAGGTTTCAGAGATGTAGTCTGCGAGTTGCTTGGCCAGTAAGTCGAGGCTGAGGCTGCCGTCGTTGGGGGTGAGGTTGAGACTGTGGACTGACCATCCGAGTTGGGTGAGGCGGGCGGACATTTTGCTGAAAATAATCTTTGTGTCCCAGATGCCGTGTATCAGGATGACGGGATTGCGATCGAGCGAACTGTTCATTTGAAAAGAAAATTGCTTGCTGATTACAGCATAGATTACTCCCCTAGAGAGTTTGACCCCTACTAGGACAGCTAGCGAATCGGATCGAGGTACGATCGACAATTAGTGGGAATCGCTAACAAATTCTGAGATACTTGTAAATAAGTGCAAAGCAGTGCGAGTATTTATACCTAAAATTTGCTTTGATGAGCTAGCTTAGATATAGCCAAATGTAAATTTTGATGAATAAATGTAGACAAAGGTTGCCCTAGCTCGTAATCTAACTTTGTTGACAAGCTTGTACAAATTTCTCTAAAAGAACAAAAGGAGTAAGTCTAATGTTTGGTTTTATCAAAAATTTCTTCGGCGGTATTTTCGGCTTTTTCGGCAGACTGTTGGGCTTGAAAAAGTCTGAATATTTCCTAGATTTGGGCGAATCGGGAGCCAAGGAACCAGCAAAAGTTGCGCCTGCGAAGGCTGAGCCTGTTGCGATCGCACCGGCAAAAGTTGATCCTGTTAAGTCTGAGAACTCAGAACCGGCTAAGAAGGCTAAGGTGGAGAAAAAGTCTAAGAAAGACAAGGAACCAGTTGCTAGCGTTCCTGCTAATACTCCGGAACCCGCAAAAGTACCTGCAGTTGCAGCAACTAACGGCAAAGTGCCGAGTCAAGCTGAACCGAATCGGACTTTTGCTCCTAATAATTTAATGCCGACATCAAATGCAACTCGTCGTGGCCCTGGCCCCAGCATGAACAATTTCCGAGAAATGGCCCGTCAGGTGAAAACGAAGTAGGAAATTGGGAATTGATAATAGGGAATTGGGCATTGGATAATTCCCAATGCTGACGTTAACAAATTAAAAATGGGATTCCTCATTTTTAATTTTAACTATTTGTTCTATTCCCTATTTTCTTGGTTTCTGAGGAAGGCTAATCCGCTGTATAGCTGAAAAGCTGAGTCCCAAGGAGTTTCGGATTTGCGATCGACTTCTATATGAGATTCGATCTTGCTCAACATATTAGTGTAATCGAGCACTGTCTCGGCAAAGGGCGTAAATTCTGACCAAACTGTAACGTCAAGCTGGCGATCGAATATTTCTAGTAAGTGATTCCAGTTAATTCGGGTGGTACTTTGAGGAATTTGTTGAGAGTTTTTGACTCTCGATGTTTTGTTTTTATGGTTCGGTGAAGTGGGGAGTTCGGCTGAAGCTTTGGTGAAGTCAACTCCTTGTTGAAATTCGTAACTTTGGTCGCAAATTCGCAGAATGCAGTTTCTGCTGGGAATGTGCAAGTCACAGATTTGAGCGTAATCTTGCCTGATTTCTCTGTGGCGAAATTGCTCCTTTCTTCGGTTGGGGGAGTAGTCCATGACTTCGATGAACATCGGCAACAAGCCTTCTACTCTTTGGGTAACTTCTGACCAGCTAAATTCGATCGCACCGAGTCGTGAGAGTTTATCTTTGCAAACAACGGCTGGGGAAGAAAGAGACTGGAAGTGTTGCACTCGGAAGATTTGGATTTTTTGAATATCGCTTAGGGTTGCCCAAAATACGGGAATGCCGGCGTTGAGGAGTTCTTGACCATAAATTCGGAGTTCGGCAATGGGGCCAGTTTTGTAGAGTCTCCAGCCGCGGCTTTGGATTTGCATCCGGGTTGTGTAGGCGTCGATTTTAAAGATTCTGCTGATATTTTGAATGGCTGCGGGTTTGTTTTCGGGACTCACGGGTTCGAGGATGAGGAGTCCGGGTTCGAGGTTGCTGGGGTCGTTTTTGGCGGTTTCTATGGCTTGTTGGCGAAGGTTTTGTTGTGCGGTTTCAACCCGTTGAATAGCTTGGCGGGTCTGGGAGACGATTTTGGGGTTGGTGATGTCGCGGAGTATTTGTTTATAGGTTGTTTGGGCTTTTTCGAGGTTGTTGGTGAGTTCGTAGTAGCGGGCGATATAGTATTGTACCCACGGATTTTCGGGGGATTCTTTTTGTAGTTGTTTGATGAGTTGGGCAGCTTGTTTGTATTCTTTGCCATCTAGGGCGGCTGCTATTTGGTTGATGTCTGTCATGGCGGTTGCGGGAATGGCGTTGTTTCTATCTTGGCTGATGTTTGGTTGGTTCCGCCAGTGGTTAACAATTTTGGCTCTTGTGTTAACTTATCGATATGATATGAAACTATGACAATCATTAAAAAAACACGTGTCAAATTGCAAGAAACAATGGTGGAACAAAAAGTAACTTATACGCTTGAAATCAATGGTAAGTTTATTATTGAAAATGTTCCTGCTAGAGTGTGTTTGGAAACGGGAGAGCGATTTTTTTCACCTGAAACTGTGGAACATTTGCAGAAGATGATTTGGGAAGATAGAAAGCCTATTAGGGTGATTGAAACACCTGTTTTTGAGTTTGCTTAGCACTTAGTTTAAATTGAGTTAAAGCTGATTGGAATTAACGCTTAATGTGTAAGTACCTTTGCTTGTACGATCGCCTCCTTTAACAACTATTTTATAAGTGCCGTTACTAGGCAATTTTACGGTGAGTTGAGACTCTCGGCGATTCTGGGAGTTGCCTGTTGTTTGGGCAATATTTTTGCCGCTGGTGTCCAACAGTGCTATGTTGTGGTCAAATGCTCTGCTTTTGAGGTCGATCGTAATAGATTGACCTGTCCGTCCTTGAAAGGTGTGTTCGCTGGGGTCGCCGTCTTTGAGGGTTCCCCGCTGCTGTAGGATGGAAAGTGAGGTGAGTTTTGGGCGATCGACATTGCTCAATTCTAAGCCGTAATTGGTCATGGGTACATCCAAGCCATTTCCTTCTCTGACTACGATGATAAAAGCTGTTTTGTTGTTGATATCTCGGACTATTTTGTCAATAAATTGGGATTGTATTTGTTTTGCTGTGAGAGGTTTAGGTTGGTTGAAGTTTGGTTTTGAGGTACAGAAAAGCACGGCTCCGTCTAGATAGCGGGCGGCGTATAACCAATAGTTTTGACCGTTAGTTGTAAATTCGTTTCTGCTAAAAATAGTGAATCTTTCAAATTGCGGTAGTTGCTGATTGCGCTGGCAATTTTTATCGATGTAGATTTCGTTGGCTGATGGCTGTCGCTGGGCGAAACCTGCTGGGACGATGGTGGTTAAAATTGCTGAGATGATGGTGAGGGTGAGGGTGAAGGGCGATCGGCTTTTCATAAATACTTGTTTCTCTTTATTCTTGTCAGGTTTTGTACGCTGTACTTCCTATTTTATCTCTGTTTTAAATACTGTTCTAGTTCCGCAGTGCGCTGTTTAGTCATGCGATCCAAACATTCATTGAGGAAACCTCCATAACCCGTACCGCCACGACTTTTATAAACTTCAAATTCACAGGTTTTATCTCTTAACTGAATCCACCCTAATTGTGCTTCGGAAAGTAGCGATCGCTCTTCGCCGCTCAATTGGGAAATCAGTTGTTTGTAAACCTCGTTAAGTTGTCGATCAGAGGCTTCATAGTTCAACCGAATACAAGCTCTGACTTGCACATCTCCTTGCGGGCGATCGCAATTAATCTGTTGAGCAATGACAGAGCGCCCAGATTGTGCAAAAACTGATGTTGTACTGATTATTGCCAAAAATGCGTGAAGCGAAGCTATCCCGTAGGGAATCGACCAAAAGAGCGATCGACCTTTTCTCAACTCTATTTTCATTACCCGTCAACTCCACCTATATGATAATTTTTATTAACACAAAACAAAGTAAATTTAATTTATTTAAAGATTTTTTTATATTTACTGAAGGCGATGATTATAAGGCATCGTAAGCATCCATCTCCGGTAGTTCCCAGTCAGGAGCAAATCTACTCAACCGAACCCGTAAATCTGCTGCTTGCTCTTGGTCAATACCGTGAGATCGCAAGTTTACTAACCCTGATTTTGGTATAAAAGTAACAATAACTTGCGCTTCTTCCATGTCGGCAGGTGTTTCCAATAACTCAATTTTGCCATTTCGATATATACCCTCTACGGAATGTAACATTTTACTCCTCTGATAATTACCTATTTAGATTTTAGGTGCGATCGCCAAACCCAGCAAGTATCCGCACTTTTTTGTTGAAATTAGCACTTCTCAAACGCCGCGCCCACCAACGATAAAGCCACAATCGGTGCTGTCACCGCTCTTAAAATTCTACTCCCCAAAGAAACCGGCTCAAAGCCAAATTCGATCGCTCTTTGCACCTCGCCCTCAGTCCATCCACCCTCCGGCCCAACAGCAATCACAATCGATAATTCTTCCCGTTCTTCCTCCCCCCTTATTAAGGGGGGCTGGGGGAGATCGAAACCAGTCGCTCCATCTTGCTCCCCCCTTAACAAGGGGGGCTGGGGGGGTTCAAAACCAATCAAACAATCCCACAAATGCCGATTGTCCCCGCGAGCAACACAAATAAATCGATATTTTTGACCGCAATCTTTCACAGCAACATCAAACGAAACAGGCTCTAAAATCGTCGGCACAATTTGACGTTCCGACTGTTCCGCCGCCTCCGCAGCAATTCTTCTCCAACGCTCAACTTTTTGATCACTTGGTTTGAGCAAAGTTCGATCGCTCGTTACCGGGACAATACTTGCCACACCCAACTCCGTCGCCTGTCTCACAACCTCGTCAAAGCCGTTTCCCTTGGGCAAGGCCGCCATCAAAGTTACTTCCACGGGTAGCTCCCTGTTCACAGCAATCTCCTCTGCTATCGAGGCAAATAACCCGGTTTCCCCTACTTCTAGGACTGCTAACCACCAATGTCCCCGTCCGTCCATCGCAATAAATCGATCGCCTGCTTGCAAACGTAGCACTCGATTTAAATAATGTTGCTGTTCTCTAGTTAGGTCGATTTTGCGATCGCAAATTTGAGGGGCAGTAATTGCTAATCTTTGTAGTTGAGGCATTTAATTTGGGATTGTTCGTTTTCTATTAGAGATTTTTTTTATTTAACCGCAGAGAACGCAGAGAACGCAGAGGAAGAGAGAATGAGAGGAGATAGGCAGGCGGGGTTTCAACAGTTTAAAAAACAATAAAGGCAAAGCATCTACAACCGGAATTATTTTACAAATTCAAGTTTTTTTCTGCAAATGCTCTGCCTTTATATTACTTTTGCCAGAAGTCTATTGAATACAATCGAAAATCACAAATCGAAAACCGGCTTATCCTTCCTCCTTAATCTTCTTTAAATAAGTGGAAATCGCTTCTGTAGCTAGCTGCGTGATTGGCTTGCCCTGACGGGCTGCTTCTTCCTTGAGCTCGTTGTAGATTTCATCGCGGACGCTAATTCGACGGCGGACTTTGCCACCGCTAGCAGGGGCAGTCTCATTTGCATCGTCGTTACTAGACGTAACTTCTAATTCATTAATCTCAGTTGTCATCGAGTCAGCAGATTGGTAGTTGGTTACAAATTGACGGATAGATTCTAACCCGACGCGATCGCAAAAATTGCCAAAACTCTCGTTCAGTTGCCGTTTTTGTTTGAAATAAACAAAAATCGGCTCCAGAAAAGCTTCAAAATCCTTGACGTGCAGCTTTTCCTCAATTGGTTTTGCCAGCCGCGTTTGGTCGGGAGAACCGCCCAGCCAAATCTGGTAGGATTCCGGGGAACTCCCGACAAACCCCAATTCTGCCATATAAGGACGGGCGCATCCATTTGGGCAACCAGTCATCCGCACCACAAAATGCTCGTCTGCCAAGCCAACTTTGGTCAAAAGTGCCCGAATTCGCTCTAAAATGCTCGGAATCACGCGCTCCGACTCGGTAATCGCCAGCCCGCAAGTCGGCATTGCCGGACAAGCCATCCCATAGCGCACTAAGGGGTCGATCGCAGTTTCCCGCTGAATGCCGCATCGATCGAGTATTCCCTGAATTTCCTGTTTGATATCCGGCGAAACATCGTAAATCAGCACGTTTTGGTGCGGCGTCGCCAGTATCGGCAAGTTGTACTTCTGCACAATTTCCCGCAAAGCCGTTTTTAGCTGAAACGACCCTTCATCCTTGATCCGGCCATTATCCACGGAAATGCCGACAAACAGTTTACCGTCTCCTTGTTCGTGCCAGCCCAAGAAATCAAAATACTTCCACTCAGGCAGCGGTTTAAAGGCTTCTAGGGGCTTGCCAAAATATTCGGCTACTTTTTCGCGGAACCACTGTACACCTTTGTCGTTGATCAGGTACTTCAGCCGCGCGTGCCGTCTGTCTGTGCGATCGCCAAAATCTCTTTGGGTTGCTACAATTGCCTTGACCAAATCGTAAACATCATCCTTGGCAACATAGCAAATCTCATCAGCAACCCGCGCAAAAGTCTCTTCTTTATTGTGAGTACGGCCCAAACCGCCGCCAGCAAACACGTCAAAACCTTGCAACTCGCCAGCTTCATTGGTAATTACCACCAAGCTCAAATCCTGAGAGTACAAGTCAATTGAATTGTCTCCCGGCACGGTAACGGAACACTTGAACTTGCGCGGCATATAATGGCTGCCGTAAATCGGTTCTTCTTTGTCGTCACTAAAGATTGTGCCGTTGCCGTTTTTCTGTCTCGCCGCCTTCACTGCGGGGTCTTCCTCGGCCGAAACAGCTTTTTCGCCGTCCAGCCAAATTTCGTAATAAGCACCGGTTTGCGGCGTCAGCAAATCGGCGACATTGTTGGCGTATTCCAGGGCATACTTGTATTCTGGACGATTTTTGTACGGTGCAGGCGGTGCCATGACGTTGCGGTTCAAGTCGCCGCAAGCTCCCAAGGTTGACCCCATATTTTTAATAATTGAGGAAAACACTGCTTTAAGATTTTTTTTCAACACCCCGTGCAGTTGGAAACCTTGGCGCGTTGTAACGCGGATCGTGTGGTTGCCGTATTCTTCAGATAGCTTGTCTAAGGCTAAGTATAATTGCGGCGGAGTGAACCCGCCGGGATTGCGGGTGCGGAGCATGAACTGATAGTCTTTTTCTTGTCCTTTAACTCGATTGTCGCGGTTGTCTTGCTGGTACGAGCCGTGAAATTTGAGAATCTGAATCCCGTCTTCGGTGAAGTGGGTAGTTTCTTGTAACAATTCAGTCGCAACGGGTTCTCGTAAATAGTTGCTGCGTTCTTTGAGACCTTCTGATTTAGAGGGCTTGCGCGCGGCAGGGGTTGAAGTGGAAGATGTGATCATGGGAATGTATAGTGCCAGTTATAATTAGATACAGCCGATCGAATATTTCTTGACAATTTGACACTTGACAAATTTGCACTTGACAAATTTCTTCAGAAATGCTTTGTCGGATATGTTGACAACTCGGTTAACAAGTCAGTTAACAAGTAAGTTAATAACGGTAATCCGGTAGGAATTCTGATGTTGTTCAATTGTAACACGATCGAGCCGGGGCTGAAAAATTGTAATTAAGAGTTTATACTTTCGATCGCTTAAGTGTACGAAACTTTAGAAATAATTAACCTAAACCTTTGAAACTATGTCACTGTATGACGAAGACACCTTTGTGGTCTTAGAAACAAACCAGTCAGAGCAGTTTTTGACAGCGGCGGAACTGTTAGAAAAGCTGAAAGCCGTGTTAACCGAGGAACACGAAGATTTGCCGCAAGACGTTGATAAAATATCGGGCGTGGAAGCTCAAGCCAAGTATTTGATTGATACTTATTGTGAATTAGATGTCGGGGCTGGAAAATTTTTGCAGTGGTATGCAGTGCGCTTGGAAAAGTAATTTTGGGAATTGGTTGTTAGTTATTGGTTATTGGTTATTGGTTATTAGAGCCAACAACTAAGAACTTAACAACTAACAACCAAAAACTACTGACAAGTAACAAGTAACAAATAACCAATAACCAATAACAACTAACTATTCTTCCAACTGTTGAACCGATGATACTTCAACTGCGGTAACATCGATCGTACCGGGCGGTGTCAAGCGACTAAAATGACCTTCCTCTATTTTCAGAGGTTCGCCGCAGTTGGCACACTGAAACTGAGTTTGATTTAAAGCTGGAAATTCGTACTGACAAACTGGACAATTGTCCGTAATTAAATTGCGTTTCAGCCACCACTGAAGCGCGAAAAATGCGACTACAGGTGTCAGCAGCAAAAAAGCTACTACAATTAACAATGATTTAACTACCCAACCCAAACCAATAGACACCAACAAACACGCGATGCCCAGCAGTATCAACCAATTGCTAATACGGGGTAGCTTTAAAGAAATTTTGGGGGTGCCTTGGTTCACTGTCGTCTCCTTGGGTGTCTTTGCAGGTAGGCCTAACTCTATCCTACTCAGAAATTCAGGCGGTCGATCGAGTTAATTTTCCCATTGTACACCCAGAAACCGCTCTCTACGTTATAAGTTAATCAGAGTGAGAGGGTTGAAAAATTCCTTGTAAGGATTGACAAAGGGATTCAAAACTAAATCTTGCCAGGGTTTGTTCCCTCAACCAGTGGCGATCGCACCTTTTATCCTCTCCTCGCAGCATTTCCACACAAGCAAGCGCTACTGCTGCTGAATCTCGGTGAGGAACTCGCCATCCCAGTTTACCATCTTGCAGCGGATCTGCCGACCCGTCTGCGTCTCCCGCGAGTACGGGTACTCCGCAAGCCAGCGCTTCCAAATAAACTATACCGAAGCCTTCCTGGGAGGGCATTACATAAGCATCAGCCAACTGGTAATGTGCGGGTAAATTTTCTGTCGGTACAAAACCCGCAAATATTACTCTTTCGGCAATTCCCAAATCTTCCGCAAGTTTGACTAATCTAGGTCGATCGTCTCCGCGTCCAATAACTAAGTATTTCACATTCGGAAAAGTTTTGGCTATTTGCGGCAAAGCTTGAATGGTGACATCGACGCCTTTGTAAATATCCGTCGATCGCAATCTGGCTACACTCATCAATATTTTAGCACCAACCAGATTGTACTGTTCTAATAAATCCTGTGGCTTCGGCCCAGTCGTAAATATATTTTCATCTACAGTACAAGGCACTATGTGGAATTTTTCTGGATTTAATTGATTATTGCAGCAAGTGCGTGAAGCGAAGCTATCCCGTAGGGAATCGCGTGTGTACCTGCTAATAGTCCAAATACTGTCAGCTTTACTCATTGCTGTTTGATATTTGGGCCCAAGCGGTTCCCACACTTCCTTACCGTAAGTTAAAATTGTGTAGGGAATTCCCAAGGGTTGGCACAGAATTTTAATTAGCGGTGCGAGTTTGATGTGACCGCAAAAAACCCGCTGCGGTCGTTTTTGCAGCAAGCGAGTTAGTAATACTGTAGCAAAATTAAGACGGCCCAAGCCGGGATTCTCGGTTTTGAGGTAATAAAATTTCAGATTTTTTGACTCGTAAGGATTGTTGCAGTCTTCGGAATCTCGCAACAGCAAAACTTCAGCTTGGGGCGGCGAGTTTGTCCCTGCGGTTATGGACAGGTAAGCTTTGAGAATGTCTTGAACGTAGGATTGAATGCCGCCTTCGCTGGCAAATATTTCTAGGAAACAGAACACGTAATTTGTCGATCGCATCTCAGATTTACCCATTGACAGGGTAGACAATTATTTCAGTATAGTGATTTTGCCAAAAAGGGCGATCGCCATTATCCAGAGCTTTTAAACCATGTCATGATGACTGTAATTGCAGGTTTTACAGGCAAATATTAGACTCGCCCACTTTCACCGTTGGTTTTGAGCGACAATCTGCTTTTTTACTATGGCTTTTTAACTAGCTGCATGGGTGAGCGCGAAGCGTTGCTGTCAGTTTACTACTATCTACCGTTATTAACTGTAAACTTAATGATTTTTTACAATATCCTACCCCAACCAAAATTTAAGATTTATTGAGTTGGTGCGGTGCATCCGACCAGACTGCGAAGCAGCAGATCGGTGCCGATCGAGGCTCTCGCATCTTTAGTTTTTGCTAAAAGTTTTGTCTATCCAAAGATAGATATCGAGCCAGTATTGAACTGTTATCATCAGCAAACATAGAGAGTTAAATTCAATATGACTCTGCCAGGTTTTAAAAACAATTTCTGAAAAATTTTGTCGAAAATATTCTCCTAAAATTTTCTCAGACACTGCTAAAATTAATGCTCATAAAGCATTTTAAAAAATCAAGCGTCGTTGATTTTTTTTGCAGGGATCACAGAGACTGGATATTTGTATCTTGTCTGTTTGCAAAAGCAGTCTAACGAGCCGAGCCAGAAAGTTTTACGAGAAGAAAAGAAACAAGGTTTTGTACAATCATGTACGAAGAAAAGCCTGTCACCTAAAACATTAGGTATTCGAGCTTAAACCTGACCAAAGCTAATGTTAGGTTGGCAACGTCATATTTACGAGCGACTCTCTCCAAACGAGCCTTCATTGGAGTTTGAGGTGAAACGAGTAACGATCGCACTCAGTCTTTTTAGTCTACTCAGCAGCACTCTGGCAAGTTGCACCGCCGCTTCCCAGAACGCTCAAAACAGCACGCAAAAAAGCAACTCCGAACTTTCATCAGTTGCTGTAGCAGTCCGTGACCTCGGCAATCCATTCTTCGTACAAGTTGGCAAGGGCGCTGAGGCCGCAGCCAAGAAAATCGGCGGTGCAAACGTGAGGACAACTCTCGTTTCCAGTGGCGATGATTTAAATCAGCAATTCAATCAAATCGAAAACTTTATTGCCTCTAATGTCAGCATGATTGTACTCAATGCTGCTGACACCAAAGGCATTGCCCCGGTTGTCGAAAAAGCCAAGCAAGCCGGAATTCCGATAATTGCAGTTGATACCGCCGCCGAGGGAGGCGTTGATGCCACAGTTACTTCAAATAACGTGCAAGCTGGCGAAGTAAGCTGTCAATATATAGCCGATCGCTTGAAAGGAAAAGGCAGCGTTGTGATTATCAACGGGCCTCCCGTCGCTTCAGTCGTCGAGCGAGTTCAGGGTTGCCAGAGTGTGCTCTCCAAATATCCCGATCTCAAAGTTCTTTCCAAAGATCAGAACGCAGAAGGCAGTCGCGATGGCGGGTTAAGAGTGATGAGCGATTTGCTTACTTCCTTCCCAAAAATTGATGCTGTTTTTGCAATTAATGACCCCTGTGCCATTGGTGCAGAATTAGCAGCCAAACAAGCACAAAGGAGCGAGTTCTTCATTGTAGGAGTTGATGGTGCACCTGAAGCTTTAGATGCACTCAAGCAGAACAACAGTTTATTTGTGGCTACAGCAGCTCAAGATCCATTTCGCATGGCAGCCAAAGCCGTTGAAGTCGGGAACGACATTCTGAAAGGAAAAAAGCCAGCCAATCCAAACATTCTGATTCCAGTCGCGCTGATTACTCGCGAAAACGTCAATCAACATAAAGGCTGGACAAGCGAGTGACCATTAGTGTCAACTTAAGCTGTCAGTCCGCCAGTCCGCCAGGGACTGAAGTCCCTGGCTAATAGCTAAAGTCCTCTGAAGAGGACTCAGAAGAAGACTTTTCAAACTCATTAGATCTCTCCCAAAAAGCCTGTCAAGAACAGGTATCTTGCCTGTTCCACAAGAATTATGGGAGATGTCTATTAGTCCTCTTCAGAGGACTTTAGCTTTGAGGCAGGGGTTTCAACCCCTGCCGGACTGCGGGAAAGAGCGTGGAAAGTTGGCCTCAATGGCAAGTGACATCCTCCTACACCAAATCTACGATGGTAAATAGCACTCAAAATTCAATTAAAACTCAGCCCGTCCTCGAAATGCAAGGTATTACAAAGACCTTTCATGGTTTTACAGCCTTGCATGATGTAAATATTACCGTTTACCCAGGCGAAGTCCACGCCCTCATGGGGGAAAACGGTGCGGGCAAAAGTACGCTGATGAAAATTCTGGCGGGAGCCTACATAGCTGATGCAGGCGAAATCAAAATTGACGGTCAAGCTGTTAAGATGACAGACCCCGGTCAAGCCAGAAATTTAGGGATAGCGATTATTTATCAAGAACTCAATCTCGCCCCCAATCTGACAGTTGCTGAAAACATTTTTATGGGCAGCGAGCTGAAGAAAGGAGGTACATTTTTAGACCAAGATGAAATGCGGCGTAGGGCTGCTGAGGTATTAACAAACCTCGATGCAAGTTTTGATGCTGGAGACCTGGTTTCCACACTTTCAATTGCAGAACAGCAGCAAGTGGAAATAGCTAGAGCGCTAAAAGATAAAAGCCGCATTTTAGTGATGGACGAGCCGACGGCCGCGCTTTCAGACCGCGAAACAGATAAGCTTTTTGAAGTGGTTCGCCGCTTGCGGAATGAGGGCATTGCTATTATTTATATCAGCCACCGGATGGAAGAGATTTATGCCCTTGCCGATCGCGTGAGCGTCATCCGAGATGGCGGATATATTGGCTCTCTTGAAAAGCACGAAATTTCTGCCAATCGCCTGGTGGAAATGATGGTGGGTCGTTCTTTACAGGATTTGTACGAAAACAAGCATCAAATAACACCGGGTGCTGTTGTTCTTGAGGTAACAAATTTAAGCGACGGCCGCAAAGTAAAGCCGGCCACTTTTCAACTTCATGCGGGCGAAATTCTGGGTTTAGCTGGTTTAGTTGGCGCCGGCAGAACAGAACTTGCCCGCCTGATTTTTGGTGCAGATCGAAAGACAAGCGGTGAAATCAAACTCGAAAATCATCCTCTTAATGTCTCAACACCCAATGAAGCAATGGCCGCCGGAATTGCTTACGTGCCCGAAGATCGCAAGGCTCTCGGACTATTTTTGGAGGCAAGTTCGGGTGAAAATATCACCATGAATGTCCTCGATCGAGAAGCAAAAGCTGGCATTATTAACTCAAATTTTCTGTTAAAAATTGTCAATGATGCTATTAATAATTTGCAGATTCGCCTTGCAAGTCCGAGCATCAGGGCAATGGATCTTTCTGGGGGGAATCAGCAGAAGTTGCTGCTAGCGCGTTGGTTGGCTATCAACCCAAAGGTACTTTTGTTAGATGAACCGACGCGGGGTGTTGACATTGGCGCAAAAAGCGAAATTTATCGAATTATTAGCGATTTGGCAGCCAAGGGTGTAGGTATTTTAATGATTTCCAGCGAACTGCCGGAAATTGTGGGAATGAGCGATCGCGTCTTAGTGATGCGAGCAGGCAGCCTCGTCGGTGAAGTAGGCGGATCGACTGGGGAAGCAATTACGCAAGAGAACATTATGGCTTATGCCACCGGGGCAACAGAGGTAAAAAAATCATGAGTCAAACAGAAGTAAAAAGCACCAGAAATCAATCAAGCGATCGCCAAAAAGCCAGTAAAGCTCAAGCTTGGAAAAATTTCATCCAAGTGGCCGGTATCCTGCCGATTTTGGTGGGCATCTGTATCATTTTTTCCCTGGTAACGCCCAACTTTCTTTCAGTAGGAAATTTGATCAATGTCATCCGGCAAGCCTCGATCAATATTGTCCTTGCTACCGGCATGACTTTTGTGATTTTGACGGGCGGGATTGACCTTTCTGTTGGGTCAATTTTGGGTGTGACGGCAGTTGTCGGGGTGCTGGTTTCCTTAGTTCCAGGTCTCGGTTGGTTTGCCGTACCGGCGGCGTTAATAGCGGGAGTCTTTTTGGGATTGCTTAACGGCTCGCTAATTGCCTATTTAGGTTTGCCTCCGTTCATCGTAACTCTTGGTTCTTACACTGCTTTGCGGGGAGTTGCTTATTTAGTAGCTAACGGCACTACAGTTATCAATAGAAATTTGAATTTTGCTTGGGTAGGTAACAGCTATGTTGGCCCTATTCCCTGGTTAGTTATTATCGCTTTCCTCGCAGTTTTAGCGAGTTGGTTTGTCTTGCGGCGGACTGTTCTGGGGAGGCATATTTATGCCGTGGGAGGCAACATTCGGGCAGCACGATTGACAGGTATTAAAGTGAGTCGGGTGCTGTTATTTGTCTATGGCGTAAGTGGGTTGCTTTCTGGTTTAGGTGGAATTATGAGCGCGTCGCGCCTCTACAGTGCGACGGGGATGTTAGGGCAAGGCTACGAATTAGACGCGATCGCCGCTGTAATTTTGGGAGGAACGAGTTTCACAGGTGGAATTGGCACTATTTGGGGTACTTTGCTGGGGGCTTTAATTATTGCCCTGCTAAACAATGGACTAACTCTCATGAACGTGTCTTTCTTCTGGCAGTTAGTTGTCAAAGGTCTGGTGATAATTATCGCAGTGACGATTGACAAAGTTCGCACCGGTTCAAGCGCAGCGTAATATTGCTAATTCGGTTGATCGGTTCCTTATGCGGAGCTTTGTCCTATGCACATCCAGCATTTTCCTCACCTGATTACTGCTTTTATACTGGGAACGCCTGGTGTATTTCTACTAACATCATTACCAAGTTTTGCTCTACCAATTGATAGATTAGTTGCTTCTGAACCGTTAAATACCTTGGCAGAAAAACCCTTCGCGCAGGTGAATTCTGTCTCTCAACTCTCGGATGTAAAACCCACTGACTGGGCGTTTCAGGCGCTGCAATCTTTAGTAGAACGCTACGGCTGCATTGTCGGTTATCCCGACGGAACTTACAGAGGAAACCGGGCGCTGACGCGGTACGAATTTGCCGCAGGATTGAATAGCTGTCTCGATCGAGTCAGCGAACTAATTGCAGCAGGAACAACCAACCAGATTACTGGGGAAGATTTAGCGATCGTCCAAAAACTGCAAGAAGAATTTGCAACTGAATTATCGGTGTTGCGGGGTCGAGTCGATACTCTAGATGCACGCACGGCCGAACTAGAAGCCAATCAGTTCTCGACTACGACGAAGCTGAATGCGGAAATTATCGTGGTGGTAACAGATACCTCCGGTAACAGTGTTGGGGATTCGCGCGATCGCACCAGCACTACTGTTACCAACCGGGGGCGATTAAATTTTGAAACCAGCTTCACCGGTCGCGATATGCTGAGAACCCGTTTGGAATTCGGCAACTTGGGCAGGATTGCCGACAAGACGGGTACAAATATGACGGCCTTGAACTTTGATGGCAATGTCGATAACACAATCACCGTCCCTCACGTATTGTATGTCACCCCGCTGACCTCTAATCTGGCGCTGACCGTCGGCCCCACAGGTGTCGGGTATCCCGATATTACGGATTTGCTGACTCCTCCCACGATCGCCAGCGATAGTGAGGGAATTCCCTCGAAGTTCGGACAATACAATCCCCTCTACCGCCGGGGAGGTGGCGGTGCTGCTGTCAACTGGACGATCGTCAAAAACCTCACCCTGACTGTGGGCTATGTCGCCGGCAATCCCAATCTCTCGCAGCAAAGTAACGGTTTATTCAACGGTTCCTACAACGCTCTGGTTCAGCTTGCCTACCGGGGCGATCGCGGAGCCATCGGCGTAGCCTATTCTCGTACCTTTGCACCCAGCGGTAAAGCCGATCTCACAGGCGGTACGGGCAGTTTTCTGGCGGCGCGACCGTTTGGGGACAATATTGCTACATCCAGCGATTCTGTAGGCGTACAAGGATTCTACCGCCTTGCTCCCCGCTTGCAAGTTCACGGCTGGGGCGTTTATACTCGCGCCAATGCCGAAAATTCCGGTGTTAGCAGCGTTTCTGATGGTAGAGGTGGCGTGGTTTTGCTAAATGTTGACGGGGACGATCGCGCTGATATTGTGTATGCAGCGATCGGGATAAGTTTCCCAGATGTGGGAGGTGAAGGCAATCTACCGGGGATTTTAGTGGGTTTGCCAGGTCGCGTGACGAGCAGTAACGTGCGCCGCGAGCGAGATACTTCCTATCACATTGAAGCTTTCTATCGCTTTCAGGTCAACGACAACATTTCCATTACCCCTGGTGTTTGGGCCGTTGTTAATCCTGAGAATGACAGCCGCAACGACACTCAATGGGTTTGGTTGCTTCGCACTGGCTTTAACTTTTAACCGGAAAGATATTTTAGTAACCTAGTCTTGGACGCAAAAACCCAGTTTCTTGACGTAATTGTCTCATTTGAGACGATAATCGCGAGAAACCGGGTTTTTTAGACCGATCGTGCATCCAGGGCTTGAATTCCATGCCAAACAACAAAAAACCCCTACCATCGCTGGCTGGGGTAGAAAATTATCAGGGTGCATCTACTAATATTTGCAACTATAACATATATTTGTGGGGTGTCACCCTTCAGGGGTGACACCCAACGAAAATTTTAAGTCAGAATAAATTATGATTTAATATGCCAATGATTAACAAAGCTTTTATATCATCTCGTTCTGTCCCAGCCGCTCTAAAATTTAAGATTTAGAATAAATCTGTGCTAGACCTCAAATTAATCCGAGAAAACCCGCAAGCCGTGCAAGAAAGCCTCAACCTGCGCGGAGGTAACTATGAAATCGAGCCGATTTTGCAATTAGACAAACAGCAGCGGGAGTTGGAAGGCAAGCGATCGCAACTGCAAGCCCGCAGCAACGAAATTGCCAAACTCATCGGTCAAAAAAGAAAATCGGGTTTACCCCTCGAATCACCCGAAATTCAGGAACTGCAGGCAGAAGGCAACGCAGTCGGCACCGAGTCGAACGAACTGCAAGCACAGGAAAAAGACCTAAAAGCTCAAATAGAAGCTTTATTGCTGCCGCTGCCAAACTTACCGAGTCCGTCAACGCCGATCGGTAAAAATGAAGAGGAAAACGTCGAAATCCGGCGCTGGGGAGACGAATACATACCCCAAAATCCCGGTATTTTACCGCACTGGGAAATCGGCGAAAAATTAGGAATTATCAACTTTGAACGGGCAGTAAAAATTGCTCAGCCCCGCTTTGTGAGCTTAATGGGAGCCGGGGCAGCCCTGGAAAGAGCGATTATTCAATTCATGCTCGATCGCCACACAAAAGCCGGTTATGTAGAAGTAATTCCCCCATTTTTAGTTAACACTGAATCCCTCACAGCTACGGGTCAATTACCCAAATTTGCTGAAGAAAGTTTCAAGTGCGATCAAGATGATTTGTGGTTAATTCCTACTTCCGAAGTTCCGGTTGTCAATTTGTACAGAGGTGAAATTTTGACAGCAGAACAGTTGCCAATTTATCACTGTTCTTATACTCCTTGTTTTCGCCGCGAAGCTGGCAGTTACGGCAAAGATACGCGGGGATTAATTCGATTGCACCAATTTAATAAAGTAGAATTGGTGAAACTCGTGCATCCGAGTACCTCTGAGGCAGAGCACGAAAAGTTAGTGCAGGATGCTGAGGGAGTTTTGCAGGCGCTGAAATTGCCTTATCGGGCGATCGCACTATGTACTGGCGACTTAGGTTTCGCCGCAGCCAAAACCTACGATTTAGAGGTGTGGCTGCCATCTGCGGGCAAATACCGCGAGATTTCCAGTTGTTCCAACGTCGCAGATTTTCAGGCGCGGCGGGCGAATATTCGCTTTAAAGAAGCGGGTAAAAAAGGCACTCAATTCGTTCACGCGCTGAACGGTTCCGGTTTAGCTGTGGGCCGGACAATGGCGGCAATTTTGGAGAATTACCAGCAGCCCGACGGAACTGTAAAAGTGCCGGAAGCCTTACAACCCTATTTGGGACGGGAAGTTTTATAGACAAGATAATTCGGCGATTAACTGGTTGCCCAGGCTCTGCCTGGGAACCGATGTACAGAGGCTCTGCCTCGCTTGCTTGCGAAAATTGCAGGCAGAGCCTGTGGATCTCCGTTACCAGGCAGAGCCTGGTAACGAGTAACGAGTAAAACTCTTGTGGTGTATGCATCCTGCCTGCCATTGGCTGGCTATTTACCAGATGTCTATTACAGTTTGAGCAATGCTTCCTTAATGTCCAGGGCTAAAAATCTATCCAATGCTAGATACATCCAATAAACAGATAACTGACTATCGCTGCTAGTCTTCTGAAATCCCAAAGCCAGGCACAGTTTTTCGTACATGGGGTGAATCATCAGGGTGTACAAGTCGCAAAGATTGGGAAAATCTGTTTGCATTTCGCCTAAAACTTTTTGTGCGTCTTCGAGAAAAGCAATGCGGTATTCGGACAAATACTGCGGATCGATTATCCAACTGCGGACAAATACTGACTGGCAATTTATATCTCCTGGTAGCGCCATATTGAAAGGATCGATATCGGAAATAGAACTTAAATGAAGCCCTTTACTAGGAGCATTAAAAAAATTCACTTCAGATTCGCTAGCTGTGGGATAAAGTAGGTAAAATCCGACTGGATTGAGATTATCTGAGCGGCGCAAAACTCGCATTCCCTTTGAGTATTGATGGGCAAAAAGCCGGAGTATTTTAGCAATTTTGTGGGGAACAGTGTTAGTGTTGCGGTTCATCCAGTTGTAATTGGTAGCTAATAAATTGGCAACGGGAATCGCGTCGCACCGAGGGTTGAAATCATCTAATTGGAGTTGTACAGACTTTTGAGGTTCGGCGGTTTCTAAAATTTCTGAAACTGGTTGAATTTGAATTGCCGTAGCGTTACCATCAAAGTGTTTTGCGATTAATCCGAGTGCTGCTAATTTATCTAACATCATTCCGGCGGCGCGATCGCTCCCGCGATCGGAATCGCAGTAAAATAGTTCGGCGGCTTCCCGGTGAGTGCACTGCACTTCTGTTGCTGGCACTTCCAGTTTCGCCAGCGGTGGTTTGAGACGGGGCTGGCTTTCCTGAAGCTGTTTAACCGATAAGTAAACCCAAAGCCTGATAAAGCATTCAGCCCTAGTGCGAGTTACGCCTACTCGTTTCATCAACAGCGAAACAGCCGTGCGGCGTTGAGAAGGAGAATACCAAGTATCTAGTTTTGCAATATCCATTTCAGTCGGGAAGCTGCGAAGGAACTCTAGTTACATATTGGCTCAATTACCATAAACTTCACCCCGCTTCAGGTTACTTGTTGCCGCTGTTGCTCAACTTGCCTGATTTCCGGCGACTCTACAAGATAGCTGCTTGCTCCTTGCAAGTTCACTGCTTCACAAAGCACAATCAATTTTAGATATTTTCTGGCTTGATTTAACAAACCAACGAACCCGAGTAAATTAGCAACTTTGGAGGTTTACGCCATGTACAGTGCTTATATCAATCGGATGGGAAAATTTTTGCCGGGAGAACCAATTAATAATGATGAGATGGAAGAATATCTCGGCAAAATTGCCTCGCGCCCTTCGAGAGTCAGGCAGCGAATTCTCAACAGCAACGGGATTCAACAGCGCTACTACGCGATCGACAAACAGCAGCAAACACTATATTCTAACAGCCAAATGGCAGCGTTTGCCGTCCGTGACGCGATTTCTCAGTCAAATCTGGAACCAGGGGCGATCGACTTATTGGCCTGCGCTACCACTTTACCAGATTTATTAGTACCGGGATTTGCCAGCACAGTACATGGGGAACTTTCCGAATTATCTCCCCTAGAAATAGTGTCAACTCAAGGAGTTTGCTGTGCCGGAGTTAGTGCTTTAAATTACGCCGCCTCTCAAATCGAACTCGGCAAAAAACAAACCGCCATTGCCGTCGCTTCCGAATTTCCCTCGCGCCTGTTCAAAAACACCAAATTTGAAACAGAGACTTCAGTGCAAGCGGGAAAACCCCTGCCTTTCGATACAGAATTTCTGCGCTGGATGCTCTCCGACGGTGCCGGAGCATTGTTGCTCCAAAACCATCCCAAGTCCACGGGAATTAGCTTAAAAATAGAATGGATTGAACTCGTTTCTCACGCCAATGCTTATCCTGTTTGTATGTATTCAGGATTAGCCAACGAAAAATCCACTAAAAGCTGGTTGGATTATTCTTCCTACCTCGATGCAGCCACAGCGGGAGCTTTTGACTTGCGACAGAATATTCGCTTGCTGGAAAATGTAATGAAATTAGGCGTTGAAGGTTGGCTGCGGCTGATTAAAGCCGGGAGAGTTTGTCCGCAGGAAATCGACTGGCTGCTGTGCCACTATTCGTCTCACTTTTTCCGGGGACAAATTGTAGAACTTCTGGAACAAGCAGGCTGCATGATTCCTGAAGAAAAATGGTTTACCAACTTATACACACGGGGAAATACAGGCTGCGCCTCGATTTATTTAATGTTAGAGGAATTGTTCAATTCTGGCAAGTTGCAGCCTGGACAGAAAATCTTTTGTTTTGTCCCGGAAAGCGGGCGCTTTACCACGGCATATATTATGTTAACTGCTGTGGAAAATACCCATAAGCCTATGAGTTCTCAAATTTCTAACTTTCATGAGGTTCCCGAAGCTTCGCCTCTCGAAAGTGTGAAACCTGCACACCCCAACTCTCCGCAAGCTTATTTGTTGCGGGAGTTAGCATGGATTTGGCTGAAGTTCGATCGCGAAATTCGTTCTGTTCCCATTGTCCGCAAATTGTACCGAGGAGAGTTTACAATAGAAGATTATCAAGCTTTGCTGTGCAATCTCCGGCCACAAGTTGTAGAGGGATCTCGCTGGATTGCTCGCGCTGCTTCTAACATGAGTGACTTTCGCCTGCGATCGACTTTTATCGGCCATGCCCAAGACGAACACCGCGACTATCAAATGCTAGAACAAAATTATGTTTCTGTGGGCGGTGAATTGGCAAAAATTGTGGAATATGATAAGAATATTGGCAGCGAAGCACTATCAGCTTTTATCTTCCACCAAGCATCGCGGGACAATCCGGTTGATTTAATTGGCAGTATGTTTATTATTGAAGGATTGGGCAATCGGTTGGCGGGAAAGTGGGCAAAACAAATTCAAGAAACTCTCGGTTTGCAAGATGAACAAGTATCGTTTTTAGCGTACCACGGATCTAATGACGAGTCGCATTTAGCGAAACTGGAAAATTTGATTAATGCCGAATGGATGACAGAGGATATTGCCCGCCGCATTGTCAAAACCGCTCGCGTTACTGCTCGTTTATATTTGCTGCAATTGGAGGAAATTCGCTAATGCAAAAGCTGCAAAAACAAGATCTAGAAAATCTCCCAGATCAGCGAAAAATTCCTTACGCTACCAAACCCTACAACCGCCGAGATCCGAATGTTTGGGATGTGCTGTTTTGCGATCGAGCTATTCCCGTCGATTTAGTGGCAAAAGCATACATGATTCGGGATTTGCAAAACTGGACTCGCAATTATTTACTCATCCCGATCAAAGTAATTGCTAACTTGTTGCTGGCGCTAATTATGACAACAAAGCGCCTGTTGCCATTTCAATTTCGCGCTTACACTTTAATGCACAAATCGGCTGCATTTTTCCTAAATAACTTTGTCTCGCCAGAAGCTTGTTATTTAATTGTCCGACACATCTGCATCGGCTCCAACATTATCAACTTCTTGATTGACAACGGCCCCGACACCCAGATAGAAAAGTCAAAGCTTTATCCCCGCACTGTTAGCGATTTAGCTGAGAATGCGTTTCTCGAACACGACTTAATTCTCTATAACTTTGTCTGGGATTACAACCAGGCAATGCTGACAAATCCTAACTGGTTGCAAGTCGTCAAAAAACGGGGAATAAATTATGATAGCATTCAACCAGTAGAAGTTGCCATAGATTTTGGAAAATGCAGAGGGCTAAACATTCTGGATTTAGAATCGGCGATCGAATTGTTTAAAGTATTTTATTCTCTGTGTTTGACTAGCGACGAATTTGCGCGAGCAGTGATGTCGCTTCAGTTAGATGAAAACTTCGGAGTGTACGTCAGCGAGATTACCGGAAATTGCGACTGGAATCATGTAATTGTTAACCGCCATCCGCTAGCGCCAAACAGTCCGTTTAATGCGGCACGCGACTTGTTTTTGCACGGGATAGTTTCGGAATATCTGTATCGGTATTTGGAACTGCAAAAAGAGATGAACTCAACTCGGATTAAATAACCTTAAGTACCCTAGGGGCGGGTTTTACCAATAATAATATTTAATAACAGCAAACAATCTACCTAAACCCGCCCCCCTACAACTAATAATCTACCTCAAACCTTTCTTTGATATAATAAAAAAATGTATATTCCAATTGACCGTTGAGCGAGGCGGGTTTACGAGATTGTTGATTTTAGGCATAGATGGTTGGTAAAACCATCTCCTAGGCTATCTGAAGTTATAGTTGATTTTTCAGGTATAAAATTAATAGAAGAACTCAAGCTGCTGCTAGGTGTGCTTGTTC
This sequence comes from Microcoleus sp. K1-B1, assembly GCF_036704705.1. Taxonomy (NCBI): domain Bacteria; kingdom Bacillati; phylum Cyanobacteriota; class Cyanophyceae; order Oscillatoriales; family Microcoleaceae; genus Microcoleus; species Microcoleus sp. K1-B1. The sequence goes on from NZ_JAUBSH010000003.1 coordinate 32,063, forward strand.
TGCTGCTTGGGGCAAAGTCTGATTTACCACAATCCACTTGCCTGTAATTGGATCGCGGTAAGTAATAAACGGATTAGATTTTAAAGGTTGACTGCAAGGTTTAGCGCCCATCTCTACACACTCCCTATAAATGGTATTGAATAACTACTACAACACCATACCTTTAATAATCGGCTATTTTGCCTAAAATCCGCGTGATTTCTACCTCAACAATAGGTGATATTTTAGGTGTGTTTTGGTGACATAGAACACTGCCTAATGTGATTGAAAACTGTGTTGGCAGTGAGCAGTATCACCAAAAACCTTCCGTAAAAAAAATCTGCCTTCTGGTTTTTACCTTCTACCTTTAAGCAGACCGCTATTTTCAGTATACATCTGATATTATTAAGTAAGGTAAAGACGTTTATCAGAGATCCCCTCACAAACTTATGGTGCTATTTGGATTTGGCAAAAAGTCGAGCCTGCCCTCTCCCCAAGAGGCATTACCGGGACGGGCAGAGTCGATGTCGGTACCGGCAAGTCACTTTGTTAACGGCAATCCGCTCAAACCTCCCTTTCCAAACGGCATGGAGACTGCCTTGTTTGGCCTGGGCTGTTTTTGGGGAGCAGAACGCAAATTTTGGCAACAAAATGGAGTTTTTTCGACGGCTGTTGGCTACGCGGCCGGGATTACTCCGAATCCTACTTACAACGAAGTTTGCAGCGGGATGACGGGACATAATGAAGTAGTTCTGGTTGTGTTCGATCCGAAAGTAATTAGTTACGAAACGCTGCTCAAAGTTTTTTGGGAAAGTCACAATCCTACTCAAGGAATGCGTCAGGGCAATGATTCTGGTACTCAGTATCGATCGGGCATTTACACGTATTCAGCTAGCCAAAAGCAGCTAGCTGAAGCTTCGCGCGATGCTTACCAGCAGGCTTTGACGGAGGCCGGTTACGGCAAGATTACTACTGAAATTATTGATGCTCCTGAGTTTTATTACGCAGAAAGCTATCATCAGCAGTATCTTGCTAAAAACCCGAACGGTTATTGCGGTTTGGGCGGTACTAAGGTTTGTTTGCCTGCTATGTCTCAGGCTTAAAACTTTTACAATGGCTATTTTGAGGCGGTTGCAATAGTCCGGCAGTCCGGCAGGGGTTTAAACCCCTGCCTCAAAGCTTAAGTCGTCTGAAGACGACTGAAAGGTTATTGAGATGGTAAAAGGGATTAGTTGAAAGCAGGTAAAATAATGCTGGCTGGTGTGGTAATTATCAATTTAATGATATCTCTGGTCTGTTTTTATATCGCTGCGAAGGTGTGGAAAATCAGGGGGACGATCGCACGTTTGGAAATTCGGATCGCAGCAATCGAACGCTGTAGCAGCAATATCCTCAGTACGACGCCCGGTTTCCTTGGTAAAAGGCAGCAAGGTACTCGCCAACTACGACGGCGTTATCAACAACTAGAATTGCAACTGCAACAGGTTCAGCAACTTTTGGGATTGCTTGGTTTGGGACGGATGCTTTGGTCCAGGCGCGATCGACGTTTGAGGTAAGCTATCCTAAAATTGTCGCCTGTGCTGACTCCCTAGGGTTTTCAACAATATTTCTACCTTTGTAAAGGGCTGCGATCGGGCAAACGCCCCTAAAATTGGTGTATGGAGAGAAGTTATAAAAATGTCAACTAAACGTTCAGGATTATTTATTGGCGGTTTGCTTGTGGGTTCTGCGATCGGGGCCGTGACTGGCTTGCTGATGGCACCGCGACCGGGCAAGGAGACGCGGCAGATATTGAAAAAATCGGCCGATGCTTTGCCGGAGTTGGCGGAGGATTTATCGACTAGCGTGCAGTTGCAGGCCGATCGACTTTCTGAAACCGCAATCCGAAATTGGGACGAAACTTTGATTAGACTCAAAGAGGCGATCGCGGCAGGTTTGGAAGCGACTCAGCGGGAACGCCAAACTCTGTCGGAAGCTGAATCTGAAGTGAGTCCCCCGTCGCGCCCTCCCATCCGCTAAATGACATGAAATCCCAAACCCCAAATCCCAGATTCAAGTGAGCGATCCCATATTTTGGCTAGGACTTTCGATTTTGCTAGTGGCAGTTAGCCTGACTGCTGTTTTAGTGACTTTAATACCTGCAGTGCAAGCGCTGGCCCGGGCGGCCCGCAGCGTGGAAAAGCTCGCTGACACGCTTTCTCGCGAATTTCCGCCCACTTTGGAGGCGATTCGGTTGACGGGGCTGGAAATTAGCGAGTTGACGGATGATGTCAGCGAGGGAGTACAAAGTGCGGGCGAGGTTGTCAAACAGGTCGATCGAAGTATTGGTACCGCCAAAAAGCAGGCGCAAAACGTGCAGGTAACTACTCGCAGCGTGGTGACTGGGATTAAGGCTGCTTGGAAAACTTTGACTCGGAAGCCGCCCATTTCTGGGACAAATCGCCGTTCGACAGATAGATTGTCGCCGAGTCAAAGAAGTGCGATTTCGCTGAGGGATTCGGGTTTGGAGGATAGGTATTCTGGGGTTTACGGTGCGGGTGCGAGTAATGGGGAATCCCCCAGGTTGAGGAGTAGCGAGGGTTCGGGTTTACCGGGGGATGCGGAAGAGTTCGAGGAAGTGCGATCGAACGATTCTTGATTCCACCCAATTCCTCATCATCCTTCCACAGCACACCCATCCCACCAGCAAGGATTTTTATCGATAAAATCCATCAAAGCATCATACTTAGGCGAACCCTTTTGTTCCACATATTCCAAAGCCCCCCAACTTCCCCACTTAGTAAATTTACCCACGTCCACAAAGTGCATGAAAAGAGTGCCTCCAGCTTGTTTCCAACTATTCAGTAATTGGGTGTACATATCATACATTTCTGGGCGCCTATTTAATTCCATAAAAAACTTGGTCAGTTTTTCGTTATCCTGAACTCCTTCACTACCTACAATATGTTGACCGCCCTCGTAAACAAATAACTTGAGACCTTTTTTTTGAGCCACATCTAAGAAATACTTAAAGTCATTATCCACATCGGACAAACTATCTTTTAAGCCCGGAAGTAACCCGCCCTCTCTTAATTGCTTAAAAGCTTTGCCAAACCCGCCATCTGCGTCATTCAACCACGATTCTACTGTGCTGGCACTTTCTTTACCGCCCAAGTTGCCACTAAAATATCCAGCTATAGCATAGGCATCAATGCCGTGTTGATAACAAGGTTTATTGCCCTCAGCTACCCAATAGGGACAATCTAAAGCATAATTTCCTAACTCTCTCCAACCTCTTTGAGTTCCTAACACGCAGACAACTCGATTCTTTTGATCCCCAAAGACGCCTTTCCAGATATCGCACATTTGAGCACTACGCATTCCGTGCCATTGCATAAAAGCATCGCCTTTATCTCCCCACCTCGCTTTACCTTGTTTCAAAGCATATTGCGATTGTGGAAATGACCAATTCCAAACCTCATTAGAATACTCGACATTAACTTTCAGCTTTGGATCTAAACTATCTTTGACCATTTTAGCAAAGTTAGTCATATATTCATCCGTAGCTTGATGCGGCATATTAAACCAGGGTTCTGCTTGGACTTTGTTAGCTAACTTCACCATAACTTCTATGGGAACATTTCCTCTGTAAGCATAGGATACACTCTCGGGTTTAGGTCGGTTTGACCAGTCTTTTTGTTCCGAACCATTTGTCCCCATCCAGTCCATAAAACGCAAGACTCTAAATTTTTTAATTTTGTCTATAAACAGCGGATTAAATATTTCACCACTTTGATAAAGCTTTTCATCTTGGGAGTGAACAACTTTAATATTGCGGATATAGTTCCCTGTTTTCTTGGGATCGGTAGCAGTAATTATAATCATGATGCCTCCGCCTTGTGTGGCATCTACATTAATGATATCCCTCCCAGGTTTCGACGCAGCCTCATCTTTTTTGGCATCAAAGCCATATTCGATCGCACCTTCACCCTCATAACTAACAATATATTGCCCTGAAGGATAGCGATTGGGGATTTCCCTAAGTAATAGCGTACTTACCCTAGTATATTTAGGAGTATCTTCGGGTGATGGGAGAGACTTCACCCACCCATTTTCATCAAGATTTAAAAGATTATACTCGTCTGTACCCCATTCACCTTTACAGTTTGGTTGTCCGTTAACGCATTGAGTTATCCATTGTCTCGAAGATTTGAAAGCATCTAAAAAGGGTAATTGTGTGGAGTAGTCAGCAATACCATTAAGCCCAACTCCTAAAGAAGAGCGAGAATGTGATGTATTTTGTACATCTGCACGCACTGCTACTGTGTTATCTACTTGCCGTGCTGGTGTGGGAGCAATATTAGTTGTTAAACCCCAACATCCGGGAATGAAAATGACAAAAATCAATAAACCCAGCACAAAGCCCAGAGCTTTTTTGTTCGATCTGATACTTAATCGAGACATAAATTTGACTAATTTGATTGTTTTAGGTAAAATCGAAGCGAGTGAGGCAGTTTTAATTTTGATATTTTATCAAAAAGTTCCTTTTCAAACTATCAGCTATAAGATTATTAACATTTTTGCCTCTCTGTGGAGGGGCGAGCTCCCTTTCTGTCCCCAAGTGCGATCGCCCATCTAACCGTCTTTATCCAAATCTTCTGTTTTTGCAGTTTCTGAAGTTGAGGGGAATGTTAATTGAATGTTAATATCCATTGATATTGTACTTTGCTCCAGCCAACCTATATTAACTATCTTTATTAATGCTTCTGTAGGTACAGAATTATTTATTTTAAATTCAGGAGAAGACTGAGTTTTATATCCGGCTTCCTCTAGCCGATCGCAAATATTGCGCCAATTTCCTACAGGTTCGTTAGGTACATCTGCGATTTTTTTAACATATTGGTATAAAGTTTTACATAAATAAACCTCTGCACTTTTGGAACTCTGAAACAGTTGGCGGGCGATTTCGGCGGGACTGCAACCGGAAAGCAATCCTCGGAGGTAGAGTTTTTCTGTTTCTGTTAGTCCCCTGCGCGATCGAGGAGAGATTTGCCGTTTAGCTTCTGCAAAAGCTTGGTACAGCCTTTCTAAATCCCAGTGTTTGGCGGCTTCGGCAAATAAGTCTTCCTTTGAGGCCATTTTAGGGTGTGATGAGATGTGGCTAACGTCAGCATAACCGAAATTGCTAGCGTTTGTTAGTTGCTTGGTAGCGGTAGCTAGTGTAGTATTATACTAATACTAAAGATATAAGTGTAAATACTTAGCTCAACGGGGAGGCGCGATCGCTTCAACTAACGTCAAAGCTAGTATTTGCAAAAGTCAGAGGGCGCTAAGTAAAGTTTTGTAACAAAAAAGCAGTATTTTGCATAAAACTTGCGGACTCAGCCAGATAGATAAATAGAGCTTGAGAAGTACCGCTACTGTTGCGGTTCGTCCGGGCTAAGGGTTCATTAGGGCGATCGGCCGATCGGCTTTTACAACAAACAGTTTATTTAATCCAAGCAAACACAGGGCAAGTCTATGTACTTGTCTCTAATCAACACGGGAGAATAACGTGTCTAATTTTTTCACGCCTGAATTTAATAACGAAAGTGCGATCGCTCCTTGGAATGCCAGCCTAGAACCGACTAAGGCAATTATCCCGCAGCTAGATGCTAACCGCGTCCTAACGGGGGGTGTTGGTGAGGAAGTTAATATCCCGACTTTAACGCCAGAAGCCTATGACAATATCATCTTGCCTGATGCTGCGCTAACCCAGATGGCTAATGGGGCGATCGCGGACTCCAACAGCAGTTTACCGGATAGCTCTGTCGATTTGCTAACAGGCCACGCGATGTCAGAGGTTTATGGGAATTTGAGTAAGTTTGCGGCCGCGCCAGATTTCGTGGCTAAGATGAATTTGGCTTTTGGGGAAAACTGGGATGCTGCGGGTGCGAAAGCCTTAGCTGAAGGATGGTTTCAGGGAGATTTTAGTGATATTCCGCCGGTGAATGTTGTCTCGTCTGCTGAGATTGCTGGGGCGAATGGGGCTTTTGCTGAGGCGACGGATACGATTTATTTATCGCAGGAATTTTTGGCTGGGAATGCGGCGAATCCGGCGGCGGTGGCGGATGTGTTGCTGGAAGAGATAGGGCACTCTGTTGATTCGCGGTTGAATGTTACGGATTCACCGGGAGATGAGGGGGCGATTTTTGGGGCGATCGTTCAGGGGAAGGAGTTGAGTGAGGGTGAGCTTCAGGGGTTGAAGAGTGAGGACGATCGTGGAATTGCCACTATAGATAGCAAAATACTTTCAGTAGAGTATGCAACATTTCACGGAATTAATTTTTCCCAAGACTGGGGGGGGCTAACTTTTGATTGGAGTTCAGGAGAAATCGTTTACAAACAATGGGCTCCATTTACTCGTAATGACGAGAATGCTGCTTCTTACAAAAACGTTATTTCGAGAAATTGGGGTAATGGGGCTCCGAGTAATGTTGGTGTAGGTTCTGATAAATTTGGGGTATTTTTATGGCGAGAAGCAGATTTTGAAGAAGGTGTAACCTACAACTTTTCAGTAAAAGCAGATGATTATTACAATATAAGAGCCATACCATTTAACGCTAATAGTGGGGATGAATGGATTAATATTAGTGGTCAAAATGGAAATTGGCTTAAGGATGCTTACGATCGCAAAACATACACCTTTAATCCTGCCAAAACTGGGAAATATTGGGTAAATGTTGGATATGCTGAAGAAAAAGGTGATGCGAGTTTTTCTCTATCTTGGGATAGTAACAAAGATATCACGGTAGAAAACGAGACATTTCCCGTCAAGCTATCGCTTTACGAAAATGGTGTAAAAGGGAAAGCTGAACGTAGTAATATTGACCCCAACAAAGACACCGTTGTAGTGATTCATGGTAGAGGTGGCGGTGGGGATGATGACAATTTAACTATTGACTTAGCAAAAACAGCAGCAGAGAGTCAATATTACCCAAACTCTCAGGTACTGTACTTAGATTGGAAGGATGCAGCAAACGATCCTGGTCAGCCGGTAACTGGAATTCCTTTCGACGCTGCGGAGCGGATTAGCCCAGTTGCTCAATGGGCTACGAATAGGTTGAAAGAATTAGGCATAGCTCCTGAAAAAACTATTCTATTAGGTCATAGTTTAGGCTCTTACGTTGCCTCTGAGATAGGAAGAATAAGTGGAGGTGTTAAGAATCTTGTTGCACTCGATCCTGCTTTTCCTGGTAATCGTTACGATATTGATGGCAATCACCCAGGAGATCAGAGAGTAGTAGATTTTAATAAAGCTGCCACTAACTCTATTGCATTGGTCGTTTCAGACGCGGATACCGTAGGAGGTGCAGCAGGTGATAATGAAAAAGCAACGAGTGCTAATGATTCCTATATAGTTAATTTTATAGGCTATGAAGAATATGGGGGTGCCCTGGAGAAAGCCAAGAACAAAGGCACTGATTATCACAATGGTGTCGTTAATGTTTTCTCTAATATAATGTCGCGTGACTTCACTTTTCCCTCTCTTCTCGATTTTAACCGATTTGATTACTCTGGTAAAGTGCCTTCTCAGTTTGTATTTGAGCGCGCTCACGAGGGTGTGATAACAGCCGCTTTAACTAACGGAGTAAATGTAAATGGTTTGGATTATATAGACTCTAATGGTAAGAGTCAAGTAACCTGGAATTCTTAAGCCATCAAGTTAACCTTAATGAAAACTGGACAAATCTACTTTACTGCTAAGAGATAGCTCATTTTGCCCTAAGAGCGATTACTCTCAATTTCATTACCATCAAATCCTGTTATGGTTGCAGTCAATTTTACTTTTGAGAACAAATAACAATGGAATTAAAATTTACCAATGATAATGGTCTATTTCGCTTACTCGGAGATAACACCTCTGAATCTATCGCCTTATCTCCTGGGCAACTAACAAATATTCCCGGTGGCGTGTGGGTTCTTGGTGGCAATGATACAATTATAGGCTCTGCCGACAGCGAACAAATTTTTGGGAATGAAGGTCAAGATAGTATTTCAGGTGGAGAGGAAAACGACAGTTTATTTGGTGGCAAAGGCAACGATCAACTCTTTGGCGATGCAGGCGATGATTTTCTCTTAGGTGACAAGGACATTGATACACTCACTGGCGGACAGGGAAGAGATACATTTGCCTTGTCTACAGGTGGCGGTTTAGATATCATCACCGACTTTGAAAATGGGAGTGATTTCATCCAAGTACCAGTCGGTGTAAGTATTAGTGACATCTTGATTCAAGCAGCAGGTGCTAATACCATACTTAGTCTTAGAAGTACAGGTGAACAATTAGCCCAACTGAATAATGTTCAAGCTTCCACGATTACAACTGCAAGCCTTTTGTTAGCTAATCAGCCACCTATTGAGAGTCCACCTCCGTCTATAAATATACCACAGCCACCTTCACAACCTCCTATTCCTCTGTTGCCTGATTTCCCACAGCCCATTATTTCACTTTGAAATGTACTGATATCGCCCCTTTTATTCTTAGGGGCGATGGTCTTTTCCCCAAGTGCGATGCTACTTTCAGTGTCGGCATTTATGACGACTTGTCAAAGCTCGATCGCCCTTTTTTCCCAAAGTGCGATCGGCCTATAATTTCCGCATGGCAACCACTGTCAAATTCAACAGAGCGATCGGTATAATTAAAAAATCAACATCAAATACAGTCAATTAATGCCATGATTGCTAATTTGCCCATCAAGCTGCCTCACTTACCCAACAGCTTGCCCAGCGAAGGTTCTGTCCGCATTGAGTTGGTCAACGGACTCTTAATATTTAGCGCTTCTCTTCAAACCCAGGAACGAATTCAAACTTTAACAGCTCAACAACAAGCATCAAATCTCACTCCCGAAGAACAAACAGAATTGGATGGATATCGAGAATTCATTAGCTATCTAAATTTGGTAAATGAAACCATGAAAAATACTTTTCTATATTCTTTGCGAGGCACTGTCATTGGCTATGATGAGCCGTTTGAACCTGCGGTTTCCTTGGAAGATTGGGAAGTGTTACAATGATTGTACTAGATACTCATATATGGGTTTGGTGGGTTGACGATAACACACGACTGACTCAGAAACATCGGGACTGGATACAACAATATCAATCTCAAGGTTTAGGCATCAGCATCATTTCTTGTTGGGAGGTTGCTAAATTAGTAGAAATGGGAAGACTTACTTTGTCCGTTACAGTTGATGAGTGGTTAAAACAAGCTTTGGCTTATCCCGGAGTGCAGCTACTCGAACTCACCATTCCCATCATTGTTGAGTCAACTAAACTCACAGGTTTTCACCGCGATCCAGCAGATCAAATCATTGTGGCAACTGCGAGGATTTGCGGGTGTCCCTTACTAACTGCTGATGCAAAAATTCTGGCATATCCTGATGTACAGACTCTTCAGTGACAGGTAAAAAATGCCTTCGCCCCGGCCGCAAACCCTGGTTTCGCTGCTACTTTCAGTCAGGGAAAATACATGAAAATTCGAGAATCTCAAGGTAAGAGTGTCTGGAACCATTCTGAGGGTTGGTGCTGCGAGCCTCTTGACCCCATACCGCCCGGTCATATTGCCCTAGCCGTTGAAGCGATAGATATTAATCTTGTAGACTGGGATATCGAAGAAATTGGCGAAAAAGCAGGTTTTGATATTCAGTACAAATACACGGGAGTGAATGACCCGAAAGATTCATCTTTAGCTTGCGTAAGTCAGTTTGTAGGCATTTATGAGGACTTGTCAAAGCTCGATCGCGATTTGGAAGTTTTGATTGCAGCCGGCATCCCGCGTCATTTATTTAAAATACTGACTTCTAACGATGACATCGATTTGAAGCCTGTAACGCCATACCTTAAAGCAGTTTCCTCATGTTTTGGGTGTAACCCAATTGTTGCTTTTTCAAAGTACGATCGCCCTTTCCTTCCCAAAGTGCGATCGCCCTTTTCCCCCAAATAACCAAAAGGGCGATCGCCTTTCCCATCCCGCATCCCAAAGGGCGATCGCCTTTCCTTAAGTTAAAATATAACTTGTCAGATTAGATAATATAACTTATCAGATTCAGAAAGGACAAGTTATGCCTGTAAACTGGAGAGAACATATCGTTAGTACCCCCGATGTACTGCGAGGTAAACCAAGAATCAAAGGGACTAGAATTCCCGTTGGCCTGATTTTAGGATATTTAGCATCAAATAACACTGTAGAACAAATCATCGACGAGTTTCCAGATATCACCAAAGAACAGATAGCTGCTTGTCTTGATTATGCTCGCGATTTGTCGGATTTTGAAACAGTTGCCTAATGAGTTTAAGATTGTTCATCGATCAATGCGTTCCTAAGTCTATTATTCAAATACTTCGTGATACCGAGCATGAAGTATTTGTATTGGGAGATTACATCCCAATTGAATCTCCAGATACTATTGTCATTTCCCAAGCTCAGGAATTAAATGCCATACTTGTTTCTCTGAATGGAGACTTCTCAGATATTGTGACTTATCCGCCAAGTTCATATCAAGGAATCATTTCTATTCAACTGAGAAATCACCCTGAAATTATTCCTCAGTTGATGGCAAGGCTAACAGAATACTTATCATTGCACGATAGTGAGGAGCATTATCGAGGTAAATTACTACTGGTAGAAGTTTACAGAATTCGCATTCGAGAGTAAAAATTGATAGCGAGATCCCTTTTCCCCCAAATAACCAAAAAGGCGATCGCCTTTCCATGCCGAATCCCAAAGGACGATCGGCCTGATGTTTCCAAACAACCAAAAGGGCGATCGGCTTTCTCATCCCGAATCCCTGCATTGCGATCGCTAATTTTTCAATATACGCTCAATTTACACATATAAAAGCTGATTGGCAATTTCATCAGCCATCAACGTATTTAATAGAATAGCAACCCGTTGGACAATCTCATAGGCGTTCTTTTGAGGAGTCACAATAATTCCAGAATGTTCCCGTCCTTCTGTCATATATTCTAGGTGTAATCGCTCAAAATCCACGCGGTTGTGAGTCAGCAAACATCGATCGACAGATGCAGCATAAGCCAATTGTTGGCTATCCAATTGACTCAACATTCCCTGTTCGCTCGTTGTCGTCACATCAAAACCCCTAGCCCGCAGCAAAGTCGCTACCAGCCTAGAAACATCTTCATCTGTATGAATAGTTGCAAATAGTTTCACGGTTTTTTCATTGCAGCTTTAACAGCAGGATGAATCAATTCTTCAGGAATTCGATTGCGCTCAATATAAGTATTTACTTCTTCCTGGTTATCCAAATAAAAGCTCAGTGCGTCAAAAATTTGAGCTAATTTCAGATGAGGTAAGTGCATCGGGATTTCTTCAGGAGTAATACCCAAACGCCACAATTCTACGATCGCACGAACGGAAGTTCTCGTTCCTGCGATAATTGGTTCCCCTTGCAAGATTTCAGGGTGACGTGCAACATAACGCGAAGCAGATTGTGTAGTCATGGGAGATTAACCGGACACATCGATCTTGATTATAACTTACGCTAAAACGCCATCTGGCTAATTGTAGTTTAACATAACCTAATTTTCACTTTTCAAATGTTAAGCAGATTTTACTATTTATGGCGATCGCCCTTTTCCCCAAATAACCAAAAGGGCGATCGCCCTTTCCTTCCCAAAGTGCGATCGGCCTATAATTTCAGCATGGCAACAACTGTCAAATTCAACAGAGCGATCGGTATAATTAAAAAATCAACATCAAATACAGTCAATTAATGCCATGATTGCTAATTTGCCCATCAAGCTGCCTCACTTACCCAACAGCTTGCCCAGCGAAGGTTCTGTCCGCATTGAGTTAGTCAACGGACTCTTAATATTTAGCGCTTCTCTTCAAACCCAGGAACGAATTCAAACTTTAACAGCTCAAGAACAAGCATCAAATCTCACTTCCGAAGAACAAACAGAATTGGATGGATATCGAGAATTCAGTAGCTATCTAAATTTGGTAAATGAAACCATGAAAAAAACTTTTTTATATCCTTTGCGAGGCACTGTAATTGGCTATGATGAGCCGTTTGAACCTGCGGTTTCGTTGGAAGATTGGGAAGCGCTACAAAGATTGTACTAGATACTCATATATGGGTTTGGTGGGTTGACGATAACACACGACTGACTCAGGAACATCGGGACTGAATACAACAATATCAATCTCAAGGTTTAGGAGTCAGCATCATTTCTTGTTGGGAGGTTTATAAATTAGTAGAAATGGGAAGACTTACTTTGTCCGTTACAGTTGATGAGTGGTTAAAACAAGCTTTGGCTTATCCCGGAGTGCAGCTACTCGAACTCACCATTCCCATCATTGTTGAGTCAACTAAACTCACAGGTTTTCACCGCGATCCAGCAGATCAAATCATTGTGGCAACTGCGAGGATTTGCGGGTGTCCCTTACTAACTGCTGATGCAAAAATTCTGGCATATCCTGATGTACAGACTCTTCAGTGACAGGTAAAAAATGCCTTCGCTATGAAGGCAAAGCCTGGTTTCGCTGCTATTCAAAATACTGACTTCCAACCATGACATCGATTTGAAGCCTGTCACGCCATACCTCAAAGCAGTTTCCTAATGTTTTGGGTGTAACGCAATTGTTCTTTTTCTCAAAGTGCGATCGTCCCTCGGACATCTCAAATTTAAAAGTACGATCGCCCTTTTTTCCCAAAGTGCGATCGCTCTTATTTAAATAATGTTAATATCGAAGCATGGATAGTGTATACAGACTGCAAGGCGTTGAGTTTGAATGGGACACAAACAAATTCCAGATAAACCTAGAAAAGCATGGCGTTAGCTTTGAAGAAGCCGCAGAAGTTTTCTTCGATCCATTCTATCAGGAGGGAGATGCAACGGCTAATGACGAACAGCGTAACTTTATCCTCGGTTACTCCCGCACTCAACGCCTATTACTAGTTGTTTATGTAGAACGCAGCTTCTTGCGAATACGCATCATTTCTTCCCGTCCTGCAACCCGCACTGAAAGGAAATTATATGAACAATTCTGAAGAAGAAATAAAATTGCAATTGCGACCTCGTACAGCGGAAATAGTCTCGCTAAACATTCCAATAGATACTTTAGCATCACTTGAGAAAATAGCGGCAAATCGAGATATGTCTGTAGAAGCATTGCTTAAGTTTTATATAGGGCAAGGTTTACGGGAAGACTTAGCTAAAGTCTTTTCAGAACGCTTGCTGGACAAAACTGCTCAAGTTTTGGCTAGACACCTGGAGTCAGCCGAAGAAATATCAACTATTATTCGAGAAATTCAAGCTGAAACTGCACGTTAAATGATGGGGCGATTTAAGTACAAAACTAAAAGGCGATCGCCGTTATTTTCCCAAAGTACGCGCGTGCGAAGCTATCCCGTAGGGAATCGCCCCGATCTAACTTTTATTCTCCTCACATTACTAAGCAACTGCAAGTTCATATTGCAGAACTAAAATTTCATCAGCTTTCAACATAGCCATAGCATATTCACTCCCTTGACTATCAGCAAATTCCACTAAAGACTGAGATTCCTTTCCCGTCTCATATACTTCAATAATAGTTCCCACAAGTCCAACTGGCAAACTAGAAATAGATGCGTATTCTGGTTCCACTAGCGCTAATCGCGTATTTGAAATCGGCTTGAGAATCGCAACAGAATCCAAAACTCTAAAGTGTTCGATCGTAGTTTAACAAAAGCTGAAATCCAACAACGGTTAGAATTAGTTGAAGTAATTTCCCAGAAGTCCCTTCTCAAGGTTTTTAGGGGCAGGTTTAGTTAGGATATACGCGATCGCAGCGAGTTTATCCCTTTCACGCACCCGCCCTCCCCGCGCTAGGATATAGGCATTACTTAGGCCTTAAGTTCGCGCTGCTAAACTCAGAAGCAACAATCATCGACCCAATCCCCGCATCCGTAAATATTTCTTGCAGCAAAGCATGAGGAATTCGACCGTCAATAATGTGAGCACCATTCACACCCTGAGCCAAACTCCGCACACAACAATTAACTTTCGGAATCATCCCCCCAGACACAACTCCCGACTCAACCAACTCTCTGGCTTCTTGAATATCTAACTTAGCAATCAGACTCTCTGGCTTGTGATAATCCTCCAAAATTCCCGCAGTATCCGTCATTAAAATCAACTTTTCCGCTCCCAAACCAGCCGCAATTTCCCCAGCCACCGTGTCAGCATTAATGTTGTAAGATTGACCTTTTTCATCCGCCGCCACGCTCGACACCACCGGAATATAACCGCTGTTCACCAAAGACTCCAAAATCTGGATTTTCACGCCGCTGACTTCACCCACAAACCCAATTCCCTCGCGGCCGTCAGGACGAGCTTGAATCAGATTGGCATCCTTGCCGCACAGTCCCACTGCTTTGCCGCCAGCTTGGTTGATTAACGAAACAATTTCCTTATTTACTTTACCCACCAAAACCATTTCTACAACTTCCATTGTCGCCGCATCAGTCACTCTCAAACCATCCTTGAATTGCGGCTCAATTCCCAATTTTTCCAGCCAAATATTAATTTCCGGGCCCCCGCCGTGAACCACAACCGGACGCATCCCCACACAAGCTAGCAGCACAATATCCCGAACCACCTTGTCTTTGAGATTGCTATCTTTCATCGCCGCACCGCCATATTTGACCACAATGGTGCGACCGGCAAAGTGTTGAATGTAAGGCAGTGCTTCGGACAGCACCTCTACTCGATTAGTGTCCGAATTCCTAACAAAATCGCTTTGTTTGAGCATGGGTAAATTACAGAAGACTAAAAACTTAATTCTAAACTTTAATGGCTAAAGCACATATCAACAGCCACAAAAATCACTTTTTCCCTTGAATTTATCCACGCGCAGGCTCTATCGCCTTTATTGAACCCCATCCTCAAAAAATTAATAGGTTTTTTTAATAAAAGGATTAATTTTTATGTATTATAACTTATACATTTTTTGCTACAGTCAAGAAATGTATAGCTCCCTAGATTTACTTAACGTTTTATGTTAACTGCTGTCGCCCAAGACTCCGAAAACCTTCAGTACAAGCTACCGTCAGAGGCTGACTCGTCCCCCCGGATGACGGTATTTTGCGATTTAGACGGGCCCATAGTGGATGTGTCCGATCGCTACTATGCCACTTATCAACATGGATTGGCCGGCACTCAAGCAGCTTATCTCGATCGGGGAATCAACCTCAACCTTCAAATCCTCAGCAAACAGCAGTTTTGGCAAATGAAACAAAACCGAGTGCCCGATGCTGAAATAGCCAAAAGTTCCGGCTTGTCGGGAGAAGAAATTCAAGTTTTTCTCGGATGCGTGAGTCGGATTGTCAATCAGCCGGACTTGTTGCACCTAGATCGCATCCAGCCGGGAGTGCAATGGGCGATAGGACTTCTGCACTCCCGCGGCGTGCGGCTGATTTTAGTCACCCTGCGGCCGAGAAATCAAGCCGTTCAACTGTTACAAAATTACGGTTTAGCCAGACTGTTTACCAGCATTCGCGGAAGTCAGATGGCGGATGCCGCCTATCACAACTATACAGCCTTAAAAACTCAATTGTTGGCTGAAGTTGCAGAAGAATTTGAGTCATCGCTAGGTTCGGCTTGGATGATCGGAGATACAGAAGCAGACATCCTCGCAGGCAAAGCATTGGGAATACCTACAATTGCCGTTACCTGCGGAATTCGCAGCCGCTATCAACTCCAAAAGCACCAGCCTAATTTCATTCTCAGCAACTTGATTATTGCCGTTCATCACTTATTAGGTTCCGGACAACAAATAATAGTAGAATGACTGCCGTTAACAGTAATTAGTTAACAGTTAACTGGTGACGGTTAACTGTTAACTAAGGACTCATGACTGCTGACTAATGACTGACTAAGACTTTTCTACATTCCTGGTCATTTCCCACAAGCGATTGAGCGGAAAATAAATCACCGGAGCCCAAAGACTGCTAAGAATAGCAGAACACAAAGCCACTCGCTGGTGATAGCTCCAAATTTCCAATAAAGCCCGATCGCCCATAGCAAAAAATTGCAGCCCCATCACCGTTTCCGCTACTACCGCCATCCCAAACACAATTAGCGCGATCGGAATCGGATCTCTCTCAACAATATCTACCGGAATCGACCAGGTTTTCTGCAAAACAACTGTTAAGACTCCTACAACAACTAGACTTACAGCATGGGTGGGATGAGGAGCCGTCATCGCATCTTGAAGAAACCCCAAAACCAAGCCCATGCTAGCAGCTCCCCAAACTGTACGTTTCCGCTTAATACTCCAAGCTACCAACCAAATTAACAGCCAGTTCGGTCCAATTCCCAGCAATTCCATTCCCGGCATCCGAGTGGGCAATATCAGTATGCACAGCATCACAGATAGAAATGTAACTGCAAAGTTGAGAAATGGGCGCGATCGCGAAGACATCCGAGATAAAGCTTTCATTGTTGCTGTGCTCCCTCAGATGCTGCTGAAGATTGACTCTGCGAATCCTTCGGTTCGGTTTGCTTAGAGTGGGGGTAAACCACCGCCCACTCCAGAGAATTCATCGGTGCAGAGAACTCAACCACAGCTTCTGGAGCCGGAGTTTTATTCATATCCACCGAAACCACTTTTCCCACCGGCAAACCAGGAGGGAACAACTGACTGAAAGAAGAAGTTGAAACCATATCCCCAGGCTTGACGTTGGGAACATTATCAAAAAACTCCATCACAGCCTGATTTCCGCCTTTCCCGCGCATAAAACCCATGTGGCGACTGCGGATAATTCCCACACCCAATTGACTCGTTGCGTCGCTGACTAACAGCACCAAGCTAGTATTAGGAGTAACGCTGACAACCCGGCCTACCAAACCGCCGGGACCCATCACAGTAAAATCTGTTTTGATGCCATCATTACTGCCTCGCCCCAAGGTTACTTGCTGCCACCAGTGGCCGGCACTGCGGCCGACAATAGGAGCTACAATCCCTGCTGGTTTCTTAGCTGAAACGTAACCTAAAAGCTCTTTTAGCTTCTGATTTTGAGTTTCTAATTCTAATAGTTGCGCTTGCAATTCTTGAGTGCGAGCCGAGATGAGTTCCTCTTGCCCCGAACCGTTGGCGTGAAACGGACGAGTCACCCAATTGTAAACTTCAAATACTGCCGCACCTTGTGTTTGCCGAACTCCCCAAGCGGCAGTTACAGCTAAACCTAAAACAGCAATTGGCAGTCGCATGTCCCACCACTTTCGGAATGTATTTTTTAGCATAATTTCAGTAATCTAAAATTGTTATGTCAGGATTTTAGATTTGAGATTGCAGCCGTATTTCTCAATCCACAATCCCAAATTTGTTAACTACATATTACGCGACGACTGACCGCTGAAAACCCGTTCTAACTGTTTGTTTTCCAATACCCTACCAGTTCCCAAGACCACGCAGCACAGCGGATCGGCTGCCACGTGAGTGACAATTCCTGTTTCGTGACTGATCAGAGTATCTAAACCTTTCATCAGCGCGCCACCACCAGCCAGCATAATTCCCCTGTCAATAATATCTGCTGCTAACTCCGGCGGGGTGCGTTCCAAAGTACGCTTGACAGCTTCCACAATTACTGAAAGCGGTTCCGACATACTTTCGCGAATTTCTGGGCCTTTGATAGTAACAGTTCGCGGCAAACCAGACAGTAAGTGCAAGCCCCGCACTTCCATCATTACATCGTCATCCTCTGGAGTTGGATATGCAGAACCAACCTGAATCTTAATTTCTTCAGCAGTGCGTTCGCCGATGACTAAATTGTGAACTTTTTTCATGTATTGGACGATCGCCTCATTGAGTTCGTCGCCGGCTACCCGCACAGACTCACTGATCACCGTACCTTGCAAACTCAAAACCGCAACTTCCGTCGTACCTCCACCTATATCTATAATCATATTGCCAGTCGCCTCAGCAACAGGCAGTCCAGCCCCGATCGCCGCAGCGATGGGTTCATCAATTAACCGTACTTCTCTAGCACCGGCCTGAGTCGCCGCCTCAATGACAGCACGCCTCTCTACTCCGGTGACACCGCTGGGAATGCCAATAATTATCCGCGGCGAAACTAAGCTTCGGCCTTCGTGAACCCTGCGGATAAAAGTCTTGAGCATTAGTTCCGCCGTATCGAAGTCTGCAATTACCCCGTCGCGAAGCGGGCGCAGTGCTATGACATTCCCTGGCGTGCGGCCGAGCATTTTTTTTGCTTCTTCTCCAACAGCCAGCGGTATTTTTAAATCTTGGTCGATCGCCACTACAGAAGGTTCCTGCAGAACAATACCTTGGCCCGATACATAAACGAGCGTGTTAGCAGTACCGAGGTCGATACCCATATCTCTAGATAACGAAAATCGATTGAGAAGACCCACTGATTCGTACCCCCCCCTAAAAACTAAAATACTATTGTGTGCAATAATGTTGTTACAAAAGTGTAACCGAGGTGGATTCTATTACGTTTTTCATCCTGAGTCTAGTCAGAAATGTACATTGTCGAGCTCAGGTTGAGCGTAGACTCGCCAATCATCCACCATCAATATGTTCTCCTAACTGGGTGTACAATCAGGATGAAGCCTCATAAGCGTTGTTCCAAGTTCAGTTTGGAGGCTAATGCGCGTGTGGACTGTTTAACTACATCACCGATCGACCACATTCCCAAAAAAGTTTATGAGTCTTAATGTTGTGACTTTAGTAGGCCGCGTCGGCGGCGACCCGGACGTGAAGTATTTTGAGTCGGGTACAGTTAAGTGTAATTTGACGCTGGCAGTGAACCGCAGAACTAAGAACAGCGATCAACCAGACTGGTTCAATCTGGAAATCTGGGGCAAAACAGCGCAGATTGCTGCTGACTACGTTCGCAAAGGCTCTCTAATTGGCGTAACAGGCTCTTTGAAGTTCGATCGCTGGCAAGACCGCAATACGGGTTCAAATCGCTCGAAGCCGGTAATTAAGGTAGACCATTTAGACTTGCTGGGTTCCAAACGCGACAACGAGTCGGGTATGTCGCAACACAACAGCGAATTCTAGCGTTTGGGGAATTGGGGAATTAATATTTGTGAATTGGGTGGGTGCTTGTGACTTCAGAAAAGTTAGAAATTGTTCAAACTGAGTACCAAGCTGGGCAAGTAGCTTTTGAGAGTGGCCGGTATGCTCAAGCTGTGCAGAGTTTAGAAACAGCCACCGGTTTAGTCGATCGAAATTCGCGGTTGGGCGGCGAGGTGCAGATGTGGCTAGTGACAGCCTACGAAGCCTCTGGCAATACAGAAAGGGCGATCGAGCTTTGCCGGCAACTCACCCGCCATCCCCGCCAAGAAACCCGCCAGCAAGCAAAGCGCTTGCTGTTCATTCTCGAAGCTCCCAAACTCACTATCCCTCCTGAATGGATGGTGAAAATTCCTGATTTGGCAGCTTTAGATGAAAATCAATCAATCAGTTTTCAAGCTAATCCCAACGCTGATATCAAGTATGCTAAACCCAAGCCCGCCGTACCAGAGCCTGTAGATTTGAGTCAGGTTAATACGAAAGATAATAGGTTTATCTGGGTGGCGTTAATTGCGATCGGGCTAATTTTAGGCGGCTTATTTATTAGTTATTAATCATTTTTGGAAGTTGATTCGCGGAAAAACCCGGTTTCTGTGGTCGGTTGGTAGCGATCGCGAGTTCTTGAGTATAGTGCGAGATGTGAGTTAACATAGGAGTTAAAAAGCTCCACATCCCGATCGTCCGCGATCGCGATAAGCTGTGGGTTCCATCTACAATCTACAATCTAGAATCCGATGACTTCACTCCCACCCAACCGCGCCAAAACACTCAAAGAAGCTTACCGCGCTTGCGATGTCAAGCCTCTAACGGGCGAGGATATTGCCCGATATTATGTGGATTTGTCCGCAGTACGAAACACAGTAGCTATCGAGGATGTTAGCACGGATTTGGATCTTCAAGAACCGGGAGAATTTAACACAATTTTGTTTACCGGGCATCGGGGATGCGGCAAAAGTACAGAGTTAAAACGCATTCAATCGCGGTGGGAAAATGACTATCGGGTGATTTACATAGAATTCGATCAGGAACTAGATGTTCTTGATGCAGAATATACCGATTTATATTTGCTGTTTATCAACAAAGTAGCTGATGATTTAACTAAATTACGATTGAAGTTTGACCCCAAACTTTTAGATCGTTTTGAATCGTGGTTTAAAGAAGTCACTAAAGAAACAGAAGAAACTGTTCAATCTTCCGTTAGCATCGAAACTGAAGCAAGTGCAGGCGCAGAAATTCCCTTTATTTATAAGTTGACAGCAAAATTGCTCGGTCAAATCAAAGGTTCTAGTCAACAAAAAAAAGTAATTCGGGAAACTCTTCAGCGTAATTTGTCCCGCTTGCAAACAGATATTAATTTGTTATTGAAAGATGCTTTTGAGAAGCTGAGACGGAAATATCCCGACCGCTATCAAAAAGGATTTTTGGTGATTGTTGATAACTTAGACCGGATTCCTCCCAATGTTGCCAATCATTTGTTTTTTGATTACGCTCCTCAACTCCAAGAACTAGACTGTACAATTATCTATACAGTGCCGATTTCGGTAATTTATTCCTATAAAAATGTCAGCAATTTGTTTGGTAATCCCAACATCGTGCCAATGGTGAATATTTATGAATTTAATCGCAGTGAGTGCGATTTAAATTACAATCAGCAAAGATTAGAGGGAGTTGCCAGTTTGATCGAAAAACGGGTTGATGTTAGTGCCGTATTTGACGATCGACAACAGTTGCTAGATTTGGCAAAAGCTAGTGGCGGTCATGTGCGACAATTGATGCAGACGACTCGATCGGCTTTTCGCACAGCCATTACTCGCAAACACAGTAAAGTTTTGGCAGAAGATGTCACTTACGCTTTGAAGCAACAGCAATTTGATTTTGAAAGGTCTACTCCTACGGCAGAATATTACACCATATTAGCGCAAGTTTGCCTCAAAAAAGATATTGATAAAGATGAAATCGGACAAACTTTATTATTCAATATTTCCGTTCTGGAATACAACGGCAATAGTCGGTGGAATTATGTCAACCCACTCGTAAAACAAAGCTATGCTTTCCAACAAGCCCTGGCATCAATTCAAGGAAATCCCTGAAATATACCAGCAAAGGATTGTTGAACTCAATCAAGAGTCTTTCGATCAATTGCTGACGTTTGTCGATATTGTTCCCGACGATGCCTTTGATTTGGGATTTATCGACTGTAATTTTGCCAGGGATAGAGATGCGATTATTCAGGCTTTAATTAGTCATCCCGATTGTCAAGAGATGCAGTTTGAAATTTGGGATTTTCCCGATCCTGATATGCGCTTTTTGATGGATGAAATTCTGAAGCTTTTGCCAACAGTCAAGGTTCAACCAGACAAAAAGTTGATTTTCATTGTGCGGGGATTGGAAAATGCGATCGGGATGACGGGGGAATATCCGCCAATGCTGGTAGATTTTAATTGGGTGCGAGATGCTTATCCCGTTAAAGTGCCGCATCCCATGATTTTTTGTTTGCCAGATTATGCGATTACGCGAGTTGCTAATTATGCGCCGGATTTTTGGGCCTGGAATTCGGGAACTTTTGTGTTTAAAACTCCTGTAAATACTAGAGATGATGCGTTTTCTCAAACTCTGGATGCTAGCAAAGGAATTAGCAATTGTGAGTTGCCGGAAAAGCAGGAACGGATCGATTTATTAAAACGGTTATTGATTGAATACACTCCCTCGAATGGGCGCGAGGAAACTCCAGGGGATTTGAAAACTCGCATCAGAGTTTTGAATGAGTTGGGAGTTGCCTATCGCAGCCGGAGTGAATATAAAACTGCAAAATACTATCTGGAACAAGCGTTATATTTGGCGAAAGATGATGAAGAGTTCATATCTTTAAAAGCAAAGACTTTACATGAATTAGGATGGATTCAGGACGATTGGGGAAATCCCAAAGAGGCGATCGCATTTTATCAACAATCACTCGAACTTAACGAAAAAATTGGCAATGTTCAAGGGAAAGCTGCTACTTTGCACTGTCTAGCAATAATCTATGCCAATCAAGGGGAAGTAGAACAGGCGATCGCATTTTATCAACAATCTCTCGAACTTGAGGAAAAAATTGGCAATGTTCAAGGGAAAGCTGCTACTTTGCACTGTCTAGCAATAATCTATGCCAATCAAGGGGAAGTAGAACAGGCGATCGCATTTTATCAACAATCTCTCGAACTTAACGAAAAAATTGGCAATCTTCAAGGGAAAGCTGCTACTTTGCACCAACTAGCAGGAATCTATGCCAATCAAGGGGAAGTAGAACAGGCGATCGCATTTTATCAACAATCTCTCGAACTTAACGAAAAAATTGGCAATCTTCAAGGGAAAGCTGCTACTTTGCACCAACTAGCAGGAATCTATGCCAATCAAGGGGAAGTAGAACAGGCGATCGCATTTTATCAACAATCTCTCGAACTTAAGGAAAAAATTGGCGATGTTCAAGGGAAAGCTGCTACTTTCGCAATGCTTGGACAGTTGTTAGCAGCGCAGGGAGATTTTGACCAAGCTTTGAATTATTTACAGCAATCTTTGGAGATTTTACAGCATTTGCGATCGCCCGACGCGCAGACAGTGAGAGAAATTATTGCTATGGTTCAGCAGATGGCTGGGGATTGATGGATGCACTTCGACTAAAGAAACCGGGTTTTTCGCAGCTTTTCGGTGGTGTATCGATATTCTGGGAAAAAACCCGGTTTCTGGCCACGCATACAACCGAAGAAACCGGGTTTTTCGCAGTTTTTCCTTGGTGTATCGATGTTTTTGGAAAAAACCCGGTTTCTGGTCACACCCAAAATCGCTAAAATAAAACAAAGACCAAACCAGAAAGCGATTATTGTGAGCGATTCAACCGTAGACCAGATTTTGAAATTGGCCTCTCAGCGCGCCGATGCGGCTGAAGTATACTACCTGTCGAGTCAAGATACGCCGATAGAATTTGAAAACAATCGCCTCAAATCCCTGCAAACCAAAGCCCTGCAAGGCGTAGCACTCCGGCTGATTTACAATGGCAAAATCGGTTTTGCTAGTTCCACAGATTTAACGCGGATAGACGATTTAGTAGATGCAGCGATTCAAACAGCCGAAATCGGCGACCCCGCAGAATTTGAACTCGCCTCCAACTTCCACCTAAAAGGCCCGGAAACCACCTACACTCCGCCCACAACTCAAGAATTAGTCGAAAACGGCAAAAACCTGATCGAGCAAGTTCACGCCTACAATCCCGATATTATGGTAGATGTCGGCTTTCACGTCCGCAGCGGCCGCGTGAAAATTGCCACCACGCAAGACCTCTATGCCGAAAGAAGCAGCCAAATAGTCAGCGGCTCGCTATCGGGAAATTTGGTAAAGGGAGAAGATTTTATGCAAGCATACAGTTACGACGTAGCGCGCGATCGTCCCCTAGACACCAACAGCATCCTCGAATCACTCCTCGAAAAATACCGCCTCGCCGAACATTCAGCCACCATCACCAGCGGTTCCTACCCAGTATTATTTACCCCCAGAGCCGCCGCTAGCACCCTCGGCGGCCTCTTTGATACCATCCTTTCAGGCCAAGCAGTAGTTCAAAAAGCCTCTCCCCTAGCCGACAAAATCGGCGAAACCTTATTTGACGAACGCTTTACCTTTTTTGAAGACCCCACTTTAGGCCCTTCTGCTTGTCCCTTTGACGACGAAGGTACGCCCACCACCCGCAAAGTCTTGATAGACAAAGGTACTGTCACCGGATTTTATTGGGATCGCAGGTGGGCTGCTCGCGCCGGTGTACAATCAACCGGCAACGGTTTTCGTGGCGGATTGTCTCGCCCCGGCCCTGATTTGACTAACTTTTGCATTTCCCCCGGAAATACCGCCACTCAAGACTTGATTGCTAGCATGGACGAAGGTCTAATAGTAGAGCAGGTTTTAGGTGCCGGTCAGTCCAATCAGTTAGCGGGCGAATTTTCTGTCAATTTGGACTTAGGCTATAAAGTAGAAAAAGGCAAAATTGTCGGCCGCGTCAAGAATACAATGGTGGCAGGCAGCATTTTTGAAGCGTTTAAAAATTTGGCAGATTTGAGTAGCGAAGCCGAATGGGTAGGCGGTGCAGCCTATTTGCCGAGTATGCTGTTTCAACATTTGGGTGTAGCTTCCAGGCAATAAGTTCAGTGCGGTTTTACTCGTTACCAGGCTTACTCGTTACCAGGCTCTGCCTGGTAATACAGATGATGAGGCTCTGCCTCGAATTTGGATGAAAGCTTGCGAGGCAAAGCCTCTGGACATGGGTTCCCAGGCAGAGCCTAGGAACCAGTTAAACAAACATAGAAACAGTGTCGGTAATTCAGCGCTTTGCTAATTCATGCAAATAGGTAAAAATGCGGTTTTACTCGTTACCAGGCTCTGCCTGGTAATACAGATGATGAGGCTCTGCCTCGAATTTGGATGAAAGCTTGCGAGGCAAAGCCTCTGGATATGGGTTCCCAGGCAGAGCCTAGGCACCAGTTAAACAAACATAGAAACAGTGTCGGCAATTCAACGCTTTGCTAATTCATGCAAATAGGAAAAAACAGGGAAAAAGGTACAATGAAAGAGCAAAATGTCAAGGATGGAACTGGGAAGAGGAAAAAGCAGTTTTTCTTTCTTTTACCTTTTGTTTTTTGCCTTTTAACTCTAGTGACTGGATGCGTTCAGTACGATGTCGGGGTCAACTTTGAGAGTCAAACTCGCGGCGAAATCGTGCAGCACATTAAACTGGGGGAAAGGTTGACGAGCTTCAGCAGCGAAACTGTTGCAGAATGGTTGAAAAGCGTAGAACGCCGGGTGAGGTTGCTGGACGGAAAAACTAAACGGGTTTCCCCCACAGAAGTTCTAGTGAGGATTCCTTTCAATAATGGAGCCGAGTTGCAAGACAAGTTTAACCAATTTTACAATCCGATCGCACCAACCACAAAATCTCGGGTTGCAAGTCCGCTAGAAACCGATTTGCCGAAGTTTGAATCTCACCTTAGTGTCAAGCAGAATAATTTATTATTGGTGCTGCGAAATCGGTTGAGTTTGGAATTGGATTTGCGCTCTCTTTCACTGCTTTCTTCTAACGGCAGTCTGCTGCTGAGTCCGGGGGGACTTTTGGAGCTAGACTTTAGCTTGAACACGCCTTGGGGCGCCGAAAGTATTGAAACTGTCGCCGGTGCGCTGGTTCCCGAAAGCTATCAGCAAGGAAAACAGTTAGTTTGGAAGCTCAAACCCGGAGAAGTTAACTATTTGGAGGCGATATTCTGGATTCCCAGCCCGGTAGGAATTGGGGCGCTGATTATTGCCTTATTTGTAGCCGCAGGCATTGCTTTGAAATATCAAATATTGCCCGCACTGGGAATCGGCAAGAAACCACAAAACATCGGTCAAACCTAAAGAGGATATGTGCTGGAGGGGCGAGTTAAGCTCAGTCGCATCTAAGTTTTACTATCAGAACACATCAGCTTTGTGGGGTGGGCGTCCCGCCCGCCGGAAAAATACAATTTAGAGGCCCAAGAGTTTAACCAATATCTTCAATCAACTCTCAGAACTCCAATAAACCCGCCCCTCCCCGGATATTATGGTTAATTGACCCGATTTGATCAGATCAAAAAAGCACTGAGAACATCTGTCAAAAAAGTGTTGACAAATGGTAAATAATTTGCTTAACCTGAATTGAGAATTAGGAACAGAGAAAATGCGATCGCTAAATTTCTTCTTCATATTTCTGATTTGCTTGGCTCTAGTATTATTCAGCATCGAAAATACAGAGACAGTCGCGATTCAAGTTATCAAAGGCGTCCAAGTTAAAGCTCCGCTGTGCGTAGAACTAATTGTAGCGACGGGATTAGGGGCAACACTAGCGTGGCTGTTCAGTCTGTGGTCGAGAATGCAGCGAACCCTCGCCTCGCGCCAACAACTCCGCCAAGTTCGCGAAAAAGAGCAGCGGATTCAGGAATTAGAACAAAACCTTGAACGCTATAAAGCCGAAGTAGAAGGCCAACAACCTTTGTTAGAAAGTGCAGAACCGATAAGTTTAGAAATAGCAGCCATTGAGGCCAAAGCTGCTGAAATAACCGCCAATTAATTTGATATGCTCTCTCGTTTTCCCAGAGGCAAAATCTAAAATCTAAAATCTAAAATCTAAAATCTAAAATCGAATGGCCGTTTCCCGAGACCAAGATGGCTTAGAAACGATTTCCGAGGGAATCGCAATTTTAATTGACTTAGCCGAACGGGGAGAAATTGATCCTTGGGACGTTAAGGTAATTGAAGTGTTCGATCGATGTCTGAGCAAGCTTACGAACGCCTCCGATGCAGATCAGAGTAAGGATTTCTCCGATTTGTCCCACTCCGGCCAAGCGTTTTTGTACGCTTCAATGCTGGTTTTACTCAAAGCAGAAAGTATCGTCCTCTCAGAACCCCCCGCGAATCCCGACTCGGCCGACGAGCCGGCAGTAGAAGACGCAGAACACTCAGGCGGGCGACACTTGCCGCAGCATTTAGAGCGGCAATTGCGCCGTCGCGGTGTAGCTCAACTACCGCAAAAACGCCCGGTGACTCTCCCAGAACTGATTGAGCAGTTGCAGCTAATGAAAGCAGCAATGGAGCAGCAGACTGTTACCCCCCGGCGCCGCCCTACCTCAAAAATGCGATCGCAAGCGGCCCAGGCTATCTTTGAGCTAGCTCACCAAGAAAATTTGGTGGAAACTGCTAGTGAACTCGATCGGTTTCTGGCAGAACGGGGTTCAGAAATTGACGAGGGTTGGCTCGACTTGGAACAACTGCTAGAACTTTGGCATCATAAGGATTTGCACTCTCCTGTCAACCCAGAACACCCGGTATCGACTGGGGAAGTTAACTTGCCAAATCATGACCGCGTGGGTATTTTTTGGGCGTTGTTGCTGCTATCGGCTCAGTCTAAAGTAGAGTTGCTTCAAGAGGAGTTTTACCAAGACCTCAAAATCCGCGCGCTTTGAGCTTGCAGGGTATTAGGTTCTCGGAGGAAACTAATAACTAGGCCACGGCGTCGGTTAAGATTCTAGGCAGAATCTCGCTCTCTGGCATTCTGTTGCTGAGTCTGGGATGCGGAGAGCGGGAGTTTGAAGTTATTGCTGGTTCCCGATACCTGGTTTCTTAAATCCAGGTTAATTCGGAATAAATGATTGATAGCCTGGTACGATGTCGCCTATAAACAGGTCAGTCGATTTTAGATTTTAGATTTTAGATTTTAGATTTACTTTCGCATTGAATCTGAGAGCTTGAACTAGCGTCTAAAATTTTGAAATCGACCCGGACGCTCGCGTCGGAAACTTGTACCCGTTTTTGGGCGGGGTCAGGATTTTGCGGCGATCGATGCGATCGCAACCGCTAGCATCTAATTGTTCAGTTGATATCAGTTAACAGAGGGTTGAGGAAGTTAATAATGAAAGCGATGATTCTGGCGGCCGGTAAAGGCACTCGCGTCCGTCCTATTACTCAGACAATACCCAAACCGATGATTCCCATCCTGCAAAAGCCAGTGATGGAGTTTTTGGTTGAATTGCTCCGCCAGCACGGATTTGACCAGATTATGGTCAATGTTTCCCACCTGGCAGACGTGATTGAAAACTACTTCCGCGACGGTCAAAAGTTTGGGGTACAAATTGCCTATTCTTTTGAAGGGCGAATTGAGGACGGAGAAATGATTGGAGAGGCTGTCGGTTCGGCTGGCGGCATGAAACGAATTCAGGACTTCTCGCCGTTTTTTGACGATACTTTTGTGGTGCTGTGCGGCGACGCTTTGATTGATTTGGACTTGACTGCTGCTGTGAAGTGGCACCGGGAAAAAGGGGCGATCGCTACTATTGTTATGAAATCGGTTCCCCGCGAGGAAGTTCCTAGTTATGGAGTGGTGGTAACAGACGAGTCTGGCAAAATTAAAGATTTCCAAGAAAAACCTTCTGTAGAGGAAGCTCTGAGTACCGACATTAACACTGGTATTTATATTTTTGAACCGGAAATATTCAAATACATCCCTTCGGGCCAGGAATACGATATCGGTTCGCAGTTATTTCCCAAGCTAGTAGAAGAAGGCGCCCCTTTTTACGGGATTAGCATGGACTTTGAGTGGGTGGATATCGGCAAAGTTCCTGACTATTGGCGGGCAATTCAGAGTGTGCTGCTGGGACAAGTTAAAAATGTTTCGATTCCGGGAATTGAAGTACGCCCCGGCATTTACGCTGGTTTGAATGTAGCTGTCAACTGGGATAAAGTTGATATTACTGGGCCTGTTTACATTGGCGGGATGACGATTATTGAGGATGGAGCAAAAATTGTCGGGCCGACAATGATTGGCCCAAATTGTTGGCTTTGCAGTGGGGCCACTGTGGAAAACAGCGTAATTTTTGAGTATTCCCGTTTGGGCCCGGAGGTGCGGTTGGTTGACAAACTGGTGTTCGGGCGCTACTGCGTTGATAAAACCGGGGCTGCGATCGATTTGCAAGCGGCGGCTCTCGATTGGCTGATTACTGACGCTCGCCAAGTTTTACCGACTCAACACGGAGAAGAGCGGCGGGCGATATCTGAAATTCTCGGTAATGGTGGATAATTGGTAATTGCTAATTGCTAATTGCTAATTACTCAAGGTAAGGTGCGCCTAGCGCACCCTACTTTTACATTTATGATCTCAGCTTTTAATTCTGGTAATCTGCTTAGGTTGCACCCTACATTTCACGACTGAAGATAAGTATATTGGCTGAGACTTCGCTCGTAATTTTGCAGCAAAAGTTGGGCTTCGGAAAGAGTAATTTTATTTTGCTGCAAAGCTGCTTCTGTCTGACGGCGGATGCTTTCCACCAAGTTTTCTGAATCGTACTGTACGTAGCTGAGGACTTCTTTCATAGTGTCTCCTTTCACAACGTGTTCGATATGATAGCCAGAAGGTGTTAGCTGAATGTGAACTGCATTTGCATCGCCGAATAAGTTGTGAAGGTTGCCCATAATTTCTTGATAAGCACCTCCCAAAAATAGCGCCAAATAGTAAGGCTCTCCAGGTTTGAGAGTATGCAGTTCTAAAACCGACTTTACATCTCGCAAATCAATAAATTGGTCGATTTTGCCGTCGCTGTCGCAGGTAAGATCGGCTAAAATACCGCGTTGAGTTGGTTCTTCGTCGAGTCGGTTAATTGGCATAATAGGGAACAATTGGTTAATTGCCCAACTGTCCGGTACGGACTGGAAAACAGATAAGTTGATGTAATAAATGGACGCCATCACCTTTTCTAAATCTTCCAAATCCTCCGATACATATTCTTTTTGCCGCGCGATCGCCTGTATTTTATCGCAGCAAGCCCAGTACAACTGTTCGGTTTTCGCCCGTTCCGCAATTCCCAAATAGCCTAAGTTAAATAAACTGACTGCTTCTTCCTTGAATTGGATAGCATCGTGATAAACTTCTTGGTAATTTTCGGGACTGATAGATTGGTAAATTTCGTAGAGATTGCGCGGAATTTGGTGCGCGTTTTCATCTACTGGTTCTGGTACTTCTCTGGGGACATCGCTAGTACCGAGTACGTCAAAAACTAACACTGATTGGTGAGAAGCGATCGCCCGCCCGCTTTCGCTAATGATAATGGGGACCGGGATTTTGCGCTCATCGCAGGCATCTTTCACTCCTGCTACTACGTCGTTAGCGTAGTTTTGCATATTGTAGTTTTTGGAAGCGTGGAAGTTTGTCTTAGACCCGTCGTAGTCAACACCGAGTCCACCGCCTACGTCCAAGTAGTTCATATTAGCTCCCAATTTAGCTAATTCCACATAAATGTGGCTGGCTTCTCGAATGGCGTCTTTGATGACGCTAATTGAGGAAATTTGAGAGCCGATGTGGAAGTGCAGTAACTGCAAACAATCGAGCATTCCAGCTTTTTCTAGTTCGCCGACTGCACGGATAATTTCAGGAATTGTCAAGCCAAATTTTGCCCGATCGCCCGTGGAACCTCCCCAGCGGCCAACGCCTTTGGTAGTGAGTTTTGCTCGCACTCCCAAAATCGGTTTAATTCCTAATGCTTTGCTGGCGGCGATTGCGAGTTCTACTTCCTCTATTTGCTCCAGCACAATTACGGAAGTTTGCCCTAGCCGCTGCGCCAAAATAGCAGTTTCGATGTATTCGCGGTCTTTGTAACCGTTACAAATTAATAAAGCGCCTGGGTTTTTTAAGGTCGCCAAAGCTATCATTAATTCCGGTTTAGATCCGGCTTCGAGCCCGAAGTGATGGGGTTGACCGAAACGCACCAAATCTTCAATTAATTGTCGGTGCTGGTTGCATTTTACTGGAAAGACACCGCGATAGACATTTTTGTAATTGTACCGAGCGATCGCTCTGGCAAAACAAGAATTTAAGCGCTCGATCCGGTCTTCCAAAATATCAGAAAATCGAATCAGCAGGGGCAAAGCCAAATTTCGCTGTTTCAGGGATTCTACCAGCTCGCACAAGTCGAGGGAACCGCCGCGATCGCCCTTGGGAGAGACTGTAACGTGACCGGCTGCATTGATCGAAAAATACGGTTCGCCCCAACCTTGAATTCGGTAGAGTTTCTCACTATCTTCAATTGTCCAAGATGCTTGTGGCAGTTGAGCTGCCGTTACCAAAGCACTGTCTGGTGCAGCCAAACTCGTGACTGTTGGCGAGTGAGTCGATAGCGGATCGAGATCGGAGAAAGCAGCGGTGGCTGGGGAACTCATGTTATCGGAAACCTCTTTTAGGAGTGGTCAAATAGATAGTTTATCGCACATATCGGGTTTCCTGATGCAGTTGAAAAATCACTTTGGGTACACGGGCTGGCGATTTTAGATTTTAGATTTTAGATTTTAGATTTTAGATTTTAGATTTTAGAATTGACTCTACAGGTGGATGAATGTGGGGGATTTAACTAAAATCTCAACCGTAATTGCTCTCCAGGACTCCTTTGTTCAAACAAATATTCGTATGTAGGTGAACTCGGAAACCGGGTTTCCGAGTTCACCTGCGCCAAGAGAGTTGTCGGACGATCGATCGCCCGACACACACTAACCAAAAATCACCTCCGGCGGCGCCATGTCAGCCCCCATCCTCAATCCCCCGTTATTAGACTTCTTCAAGCCCGGTTGAGGTGCTTTTTCTGGGGTCTTCTGAGCCGGTGCAACTGAGGCTGGCGGTGTCACCTGCGGTTGAGGTACTGCCTGTGCTCCTGGCACCACGGGTTGCTGTGACAGCCAACCCAAACCCCCTACAGCCCCAGCCATCAAAGCGGTGTAGCCGATGTACAAATGCACCGGACGCATTTGAAAGCCTTCGCCTGAGTCGGAATCGGAAACAGACACATACATACTGGGAATTGGAGTTGGAGCGGGTTTGGGTAAAGCATTCGCCATAGCGCTACCGTCTAGTCCCAAGGCGTCGCCGAGTCTGCGGATAAAACCTCTAACGTAAATATCTTGGGGCAGTTTGTCGATTTCCCCATTTTCGATCGATTCGATGTGGTGCAGCGGCACGAGAGTTTGACTGTGGAGTTGCTGCAGGGATAGGGAGCGAATTTGCCGTCCCTTACGCAATTCTCTACCCAACTCCTGCAGGCACTCTTCTCGCTGTTGAACGGCTAAAGCTGCTTCTTCTTCCTTGGTGAGTTTTTTCGGCTTTTTGGGAAAACCGAACCCTGGGAAGGATTTTCCGGGGACGGTGACAGTTGCAGGTGGAGCCGACTCGACTTTAATTTCGTCTTGGGGCGCTTCTTTGCTGTCTTCAGAAGTGTTAGTGTCTCGATCGGAATTTTCTTCTGTGTCGGAATCGGTTTGGGGCGGCGCTTCCACACTAGCGCTGCGCCAATAAAAGACAGGAGCAGTTACTGGTGGCTCCAATTCTTGAATTTCTGTCACCGTCTCAATGGCGGGACTTACAGCAGTAACACTCTCTTGGGCTACTTGCGGTTCAATTTTGTTTTGTTTGGGAAATCGATCGAATGCGAGCTTGACGGCTTCTCTGCTAACTGCTCTAATTAAAATTTCGGCAGCAGAGGCTGCTTCGCCTAACATTGTTTGCAAGCTAGCTAGAGCGTGGCTATAGGTGTCGCTACAGAGGAGTTCAGTTTCTATTTGACCTAGGACAGAACGAAAACTTTCTTGAGAAATTTCAATAGTTGGGTGATCTGTCACCCCAAAATAAGCCTCGGGTTTCAGTGCCATGATATTCATGTTGTCTTAGTAGAAGGTATCTGAGTACGTTCTTCGACAGGTTGGCAGTGATTCCGGATGTGGGTTGGGGGAGAGTGGGAGAGTGGGGCATCGGGCATCGGGCATCGGGCATCGGCCATTGGGCATCGGGCATTGGGCATTGGGCATCGGGCATCGGGCATCGGGCATTGGGCATTGGGCATCGGGCATCGGGCATCGGGCATCGGGCATCGGTTGCCCCTCACCAATAACTACTGTTTGTGGATGCGATCGAGCAACCAAAGAGCCCCGAAAATCCCGACAAAATGGGCAACAGTGGCGTGAGTATTGGCGAGTACCACAAATATATCTAGGGGCTGAATAAATCGGCCCACATCAACTGCGGCACCGAACAAGGCTTGTGGCTGAGCTAGAGATTTAGCTAAAAGTGTTCCACTGATAGCTTCTGCGCCAATCAGCGTCAGCACCATTCCTGACAAGTTGCTCATCAGTGACAGCCGCATCTCTTTGATGGTGTCTGCTTTTTTGGGGCGGACAGCGTTACCGGGCGATCGCAGTTCTCTCGACAAGCGGGTGAAGCGGAAAGAGCGATATATGCTGTAAGCGAGTACGGCTAGCCCGCAAATGGCAAAAAATACGCCGCCGCCGGTGCCGGCACTGTTTGAACCGCCAGCGGCGGTAGCCCTAGGGAGCGCGAAGGGGATGGCAAAGAGCAAAATGATCGCCGCTACCACCCCTAGCACTAACTGTACCCAGAAGCAAACCCAGCCTGTTGTACGAAGGGCAAAGGCTACTCGCTGTACGGCGACAGGAAGCTTATCGTTATCTAACTGATTAGTCATATTTTGAGCGGGTATAATTAATTGGCATTAGTTGGCAGCAGTTTTTTCTCTTCGGGGACGGTTGACGGCGGTTAACCCTCTTTATAATAGAAGTAGCAATGTTTAAGATTTGTAACTAACATTGGATTTCACATTTGAATAGCGTCGATCGCCAGGTACCCAAAGCAATGACACAACTACAACCCACCGTCACTCCCAAACTGGAACAGCCAAAGTTTGGCTTCAACAGCTACGCGGAACGCCTTAACGGTCGAGCCGCGATGATCGGTTTTTCTTTAACTTTAATTATCGAGTATGTCACAGGCCAGGGCTTGCTGTCCTGGTTAGGTCTCAACTAATTTTAGCAATGGCGCGGTCAGCCTTACACTTTGTCTAGACTCTTCCGGCAGCGGGTGTGACTTCTGCTGACCGCGACAAATTCGGGAATTGATTAAAATATTAATTAGAAACAAGCCCAGCGACTTCTCTGCTGAGAGAGTTCTGTTCCCGAATGCAATAGCTGGCTTTTGGAGGTATATATGGGGTGGAATTTTGATTTGACAAGCTTGGCAATTTTGCCTCGCTCCCGTACAATTCCCCACAGGCGAGAAGATTAATTTAGGTGAAGCTAGTCTTTGAGCTAGAAATCCCGATCGTTCCGCCAACTCTAAGTTTTAGAGATTGTAAATAAATATAGAACAGAGTAAAACCAAATGAATGCTTCGTGGACGCGACTTTTGAGGTCAGCTTACCGTAAAGAGCCAATTACCAGTTTTGTTGTAACAGTGGGCGTTGTCGATGCCGCCATCGGCAGCATGGGTGCGAGTGGCTCTTTATTGGCTTTTGGGCTTGGCACCGCTGGGGTGGCGATGGCTCTCCGTTGGTGGCAATTTTACCGCTCTGGAGCCGAACAACCCGCACCGGCTCCCGAATACTATCTTCCTCCTCAGTCTTCTAGACCTCAGTTGCCTGTGCTTAATGTGTCTAAAAAAAATCCTCCTTATTAAGATTACTGGGCAATGCTGACTGGGCGATGTGCCGATCGACTCCCTGGATCTGAGGCACCAAAAGATAGGGCAAGAAAGTCTTTCGATCTTGGATGCTTGGTTTATGAATATTTCTGTTGCCGAGAAACTGTACAAAATTGGCTCTGTAGCTGCCTGTAGTGGTTTGTCGGTGAAAACTGTTCGTTACTATGAGGAGATGGGCTTGCTGTCTCCTGCCGTAAAGCGCTCGCCCGCTGGTTATCGCTTGTTTGGCGAAACGGTATTTAACAGGTTGGCGTTTATTAAACGCTCTCAGGCTCTGGGTTTGAGCCTTCATGAGATTAAGGATATTTTACAAGTTCGCGATCGGGGAGAGTTGCCTTGCTCTGAAGCGAAGCAGCATCTAACGGCTAAGGTAGAGGAAATTTCTGTGCAAATTGCAGCCTTAGAAACTTTGAAGGGGGAGTTGCAAGGCATTCTCAACTGCTGGCAAGAGGAACCCTCGCAGGCGAGCATTACTACCACGATTTGTCCGAACATTCAGCGGGATTGAGGAGCGGAAAGATACAAAAAAAGGGAAGGAATTATTGGTTTCCTTCCCTTGATGGTTTTGTGGGTGGTTTTGTCGATCGTGTTGAGCTTTTAACTGTTTTCGGAGAGTTTGCTGTTGCTTTTTGAGTTGCCGAGCCCTGGCTGAGCCGCCTTTACCTTTGGAGTTTCTACCCTCGCTGCGAGGAGACTCCCAACTTTTTAGTCTCATGTTTTTCAGTGTTTTCACTACTTCTATAATACACCGCCATATTTTCACTGTCAAGTATTTTTTAGAGCGATGTTTCGTAGTATCAACTGTTGACTGATGGGGATTTGCTACAGACATAGCGATGGTGCGCCCATAAGCATCCTACAGCCCGATAGTTCCCCCATAAGCACCCTACAATTAGAGTTTTTTGTGGGATTCGGTTAACAGCCCTAATTATGTATATAGCGGTTCTCAAAAAAGTGAGGTATGCCCTATGCCCTATGCCCCATGCCCTATGCCCTATGCCCATGAGTACCTCATCTTTCTGAGAAAGGCTATATTTATCAGTCCAAATATCGGGCGGGTATTTCAGCATCTGTAAAAATTGGCAGCGTTTCCCAAATTTTTACCCATTCCGGCAATTGGGCTACTTTTTTTAGCTGGAGCGACAATTCTATTAAGGAAAATCCTAAATTGTGGAAATCTTGAATAAGTTCGGCTTTCAAGAAAATTTCATTTTTAGCTAAATCGGGAGCATTAGTGGCAATGACAATGCTGTTGCCGGTTTCTAAATTGCATATATAAACTTGTGCGAACACAGTTTGAATTGTTTTCACCGCTGCCGCATTAAACTCTTGTTTGTGGAACAGGTGGACAACTAGAGCACCTGCGCTTGACAAGCGAGTTTTGCACAGTTGGTAAAATTCTTGTGTCACCAATTTATAGGGCATATAGCCGCTGCCAAAACCAGCATCCACGATAATTATATCGTTTTTTACTGTGGAATTTTGTTGGGCTAGATATTCGCGCCCGTCTTGAATGGCTACTTTGAGTCTGTCGTCGAATTGAATGCCAAAAAATTTTTGAGCTACTTCGACTACTTTTTGGTCAATATCTGTACATTCGACTATCGCGTTAGGGAAATAGTGGTGAAAAAATCTGGGGAGGGTGCCGCCACCAAATCCGATTACATAGATTTTTTTTGGGTGAGTTTTCCAGACTAATGCTAGCAACACGGATCGGGAATAGGGAAAGATTAAATTTAGTGGATTGTTGAGGTCTAGGATTGATTGAGCTACATTTGTGATTAAGGTTTCTCTGTCTGCTAAAAGCAGTAGTAGAACTGAGTTTATTTTTTTGACGGCGATGCAGTTGTCGCCGGAGTTTTGTTGAAATAGGATGCCGTCTGGCTGTTGCTGAAGCCAATTGATTTGTTGGTGGATAGCTGCTAAATTGCTAGTTTGTCGATCGCCTTTATAATCAGTCATACGATTTTAGATTTTAGATTTAATATTTTAGATTCAGGGTAAAGGCATCTTAACTTTAACCCAAAATATGCGTAACTGCTCACCGCAACTGCGCTGCGGTGAGCAGTTACGATGAGTATGAACCCGTAGAAGGGCGGCTGAGTGTGTCGGAGTTAGTTTGAATAATTCATGTAGGGGCGATTCCCTACGGGATAGCTGCGCTTCACGCACTTTGTGACAAGTTGGGACGTAAGGGCGATCGCCTTTCCATAAAGACAGCAGTATCAATTGAAAAGCCAAGGTAGCTGGATATTTCACCTACTCAAACAGAACGCATTTATAGCCAGTCTGTAACTTGACTTCATCTTTGAAACGCCATACATCAGTATTGAGACGCGCTAAATCACCTTCCGTCATTCCTTTGACATAAACACAGTTTTTATCAGCCCAAAGCTCATATCCTGTCTGACTTTTACCAAGAAAGGTTCTAGGGGTTGTTGAGTTGGAAGTTGAGGAAGATGCAGGAGTAGATGATGAAGATGCAGGACTTGATGAAGTAGTAGAAGTTGGTTTGTACATAACCGAAATGAATATTAATACAATAACAACTGCTGCACAAAAAGCACCAGTCATCTGATTAACTGCTTTCGTGTTATCAATGAACTGCCCTTCTTTGAAAGCTAAATATTTGTTCCAA
Source organism: Microcoleus sp. K1-B1 (assembly GCF_036704705.1). Taxonomy (NCBI): domain Bacteria; kingdom Bacillati; phylum Cyanobacteriota; class Cyanophyceae; order Oscillatoriales; family Microcoleaceae; genus Microcoleus; species Microcoleus sp. K1-B1. The sequence continues at coordinate 68,798 of NZ_JAUBSH010000003.1, forward strand.
GCTTGCTGTTTAGGATTCTTGGAATTGATTTGAGAAATTCTAGCCGAAACAATTTTATCGGGTTGAATATTATTTAGGATTCTTGAAACCCTATTCAAGCAGGCTTGGGAATCTAAAGTTTTGTCAGACTTCAGCTTTAACCAGAGCATTACGCCATACTGTATTTCAGCATCTACATGAACTTCATAAGCAGCAAGGGATTTTTGAATTAAGATAGCAATCGCATTTAAGTCTCCGTTCTTTGCTATTTCTTGAAGACCATCTGATTCTATCGAATCTCCAAGAGTGTGATTGTGATTGTTTAACTTAACATTATTATTTTGTTTTACTGTCTGCGTTTGTGCTACTATCTCAAACTCTCGATTCCAAGCCGGGAAATCCTCACCCACCTGCTGCCCGTAAACCTTCACAGAAGCGATCGCCCCCGCCTTCAAATTCGTCAACTCCCTGCGGACAATCCTGATAGAAACCTCCTCATCAGGAACCCGATCGCCCTCCAGCATCACCTGTAAACAACCATCTTGCAAACTCGCAGTCGCACTAATCCCCTTATTCTGTAACGGAAGATTTAACAGACTGGCGATCGCCTCCACATCCCCCAGCTTAGCCCGTTCCTTCAAACTAAGCTGATTTGACTCCGTATTATCACTAGAACTTGCCCGCCCCTCTGTGACATTTGCAACAGGCAAATTTGGCCCCGCCACTTCAAACTCTTGACTCCACGCCGGCACCTTTGCGCCCGTCTGTCGCCCGTAAACCTTGACTTTCTCAATCGATGCAGCCCCCAAACCAGCGATTGACTTACTCACCCACGGGGCCAAGACTTGCTGACTAGGCGCTTCTGCAGCTTCCAGCATCACCTGTAAACAACCATCCTTAAGGGAAGCTGCAGCGGTGATGCCCTTGGCTTGTAGCTGGCGGTTCAGCAGAAGCGCGATCGCCTTTGCATCTCCCTGTTTCGCGAGTTCTAAAATATTCTGTTGTGTCATATTTGAGTTTGGGTTAGACATTTTCACTTATTCCATATATCAGTTGTTAAAACAATGCTGTCAAGTTCTTGAATCATTTTCTTTTTTAATCTGGTGGAACTATTGCTTTTTCATAATTGGGCAGTTTCCATTACTGGCTATGGTTTTAATCCATTTTGTGACTTAGAAATTAATCGATCATTCTCAAAAACTATTATCATACTGCCATTCTTTCCATCTCCCCAACGATACGTTACAGATGACCCAGAACTGGCAAATTCCTCTCCTTTCCAACCTATAATATTAGATACTTGAACATAGCTCATTCCTTCAGACAAACACTGTTCATAAATAGCACGAATTAAAGCAGAATATGGTAAATTACAAATGTTTGTTCCTTTCGGAGGGTAGCCTTTTTTAACCGCAATGGGATTTGGTGTAACTCCAGCCATAGAACTTTGAGGAATTTCAGTTAGATTCCCATTGTGTGTTTTACCATAAACGATGATTTCTGAAACTATTAATTCGTCCTCTAATTGTTGATTAATAGTTCCTAGTATTGGTATTTCCTTTGGTGTAAAAACATTGGTACTTGAACTAGCAGTGGATAATTCAGATTGAGCTTTTAAATTGCTGCTTTTTCGTTCGGAATCTAAAGACACAGAGCCAGCAGGACATTGAATGTCGTTGCCAATTAATTGAGGTATATTAGGAGGTGTTTGAGATGATCTATCTGTTTCACAAACATCAGCTTTTGTAGTATCACTACCATCAATATCCTTAATTAAAAAAACTGCTCCTGTATAACTTTTTAAATTTTTAGTTTTTGCTGTTGCTGATGCTGTAACTTTCGTGTTATCTACGTTAACAATAGTATATTTATAATTTGTTGTTTCTGTTTTTATCCCTAATCCTATTTCTTCTATCGTATCTGAAAATTTACCTTTTTCTGCGTAATAAGCTTGTTGACCTTTATTAATAGAACTAATATATTGTTTAGCTTCGGATTGTTTAGCTTTAAATGCTTGGCTTTCAAATTGAGTGTTAGCAAACAGTGACATCCCAAAAACTGAAAGCAGCAACACATAAAAAGTAACCGCAATGGCACCACCTACAATACACAAAACCTTAGCTGTATTAGAATTAGATTTAGCTCCTTCGTAATCCCCTTGCTCATATTTACTTCCAACCTGAGCAGCAAAGATTATTGCTGCTATTCCTAAAGGAGGGAAAGCCAGGATGGTTACTAGGATAGATGCACCCAAGTAGCTGCGAGGACAAGACTGTTTATTCTGATGAGATTGAGTGCCACTAACTGTGAATTTTGTTGATGTGTTGCCATTCTCAGCTTTGGGTTGAGTGTTAAAAGTGGTATTAGATGACACTAAATTATTGAACTGGTCAGCCAAAATAGAGACTATTTTTATAACTTGTTTATCAAAATTTTTCCAAATGTAGATTGCATGAATAATCAGCCCAACCCAAAACATCCATAAGTAACCAATAAAAGCACCTAATAACCATGCCACGCCAAGACCTGTCATCCCATTTTTGAGTTGCTTAAGCCCAGGAACAAGCATTTCAACTAATTCTTCAGTTTCAACTTTCTTGGATGGCTTAGGCGTTGAAGTATCAGCTTTAGACGTTGGGTGACTTACTTGTACCACTATCTCAAACTCTCGATTCCAAGCCGGAAAATCCTCACCCGCCTGCTGCCCGTAAACCTTCACAGAAGCGATCGCCCCCGCCTTCAAATTCGTCAACTCCCTGCGGACAATCCTGATAGAAACCTCCTCATCAGGAACCCGATCGCCCTCCAGCATCACCTGTAAACAACCATCTTGCAAACTCGCAGTCGCACTAATCCCCTTATTCTGTAACGGAAGATTTAACAGACTGGCGATCGCCTCCACATCCCCAAGCTTAGCCCGTTCCTTCAAACTAAGCTGATTCGACTCCGTATTCTCACTAGAACTTGCCCGCCCCTCTGTGACATTTGCAACAGGCAATTTTTGCCCCGCCACTTCAAACTCTTGACTCCACGCCGGCACCTTCGCCCCCGTCTGTCGCCCGTAAACCTTGACTTTCTCAATGGATGCAGCCCCCAAACCAGCGATCGACTTACTCACCCACGGGGCCAAGACTTGCTGACTAGGCGCTTCTGCCGATTCCAGCATCACCTGTAAACAACCATCCTTAAGGGAAGCTGCGGCGGTGATGCCCTTGGCTTGTAGCTGGCGGTTCAGCAGAAGCGCGATCGCCTTTGCATCTCCCTGTTTCGCGAGTTCCAAAATATTCGGTTGTGTCATAACAGGTCGATACAACTAGCGCTTAGAATAACTTTTTGTTGTCTTAAGTATAAATTATTTCCTAAATACCAAAGCTTGTCAAGCCATATAAAGTCCTATTTAGTAGTTTTTTGCATCCCAGCTCAACCATAAAAAGTCACATTTAGCTGGTTGCTATCAAAAAAGTCATAGATTCAAGACTTATTCGGCGGTAGCGTTTCCGAATTCGTCTCCTATGATACCCTATTTTTAGGTGACTTAGAATCACTCCTGCACCCGCAGTGCGATCGCCTAACCGCATCCGAACAACAAGTTATCTCTTGGCAAGCACGATCGAACCAGCAGACATCTCAAAAATACCAGAAAACCTGCAACTATCACGGGCAGAACTATTAAATGTCATGCAATCTTTAGGACGACGGTCATTAGTTGAAACAGTACAACAAAACGGGCGATCGCACTTTACGATCGCGCCAGTAATCAGAGAGTATATAACCAACAAAAAATGAAAATCGCCACCTGGAACGTCAACTCAATCCGCACCCGCATAGAACACGTTACTAGCTGGTTGCAAACAAACTCCCCAGACGTTCTCTGCCTCCAAGAAACCAAAGTTACAGACAAAGACTTCCCCCTAGAACCCTTCACCAACCTCGGCTACAACTGCTACATTTCCGGTCAAAAATCCTACAACGGCGTCGCCATTTTTAGCCGATCGCCCCTAACGCAAATCAGCAGCGGATTTGCCCCCCTTCTCGGCGACGAAACCACAGGTATTTTTGACGAACAAAAACGCCTAATAGCCGGGGTTATAGACGATATTTGCATTATTTGCGTATACGTTCCCAACGGTTCCGAAGTTGGCAGCGAGAAATATGAGTACAAGCTAAAGTGGCTCAAACTGCTGCAAGAATACCTCAAGATAGCACTAGATAAATCCCCCAACTTGTGCATTTGCGGCGACTTCAACATCGTCCCGGACGATCGAGATATCCACAATCCCAAAGCCAATGCTAACTCCGTCGGCTTGTCTGTCGCCGAGCGCCTCGCACTAACAGAAATCATTGAATTAGGATTAAACGACCCCTTTCGCAAATTCACATCAGAAGGAGGTCATTATAGCTGGTGGGACTACCGCGCCGCCGCATTTCCCCGCAACAACGGCTGGAGAATCGACCACCATTATCTCAGCCCTCCCCTGTACGAACAAGCAAAAAACTGTATCATAGACATTGCTCCCAGAAAATTAATCAAACCCAGCGACCACGCCCCCGTAATTGTCGAAATTTGATTTATGAGTTATAAATAAAACTAAGGCCAAAAAACTCGGTTTCTACCATAAATCTTAGATTTAGCAACGAGAAATTTAAGAAACCGGGTTTCTCGATCCTATGCGTAAGTCCCGATCCAGTTAATAACAACCAGCAACTAAAAATCATGTTCTTAGTAACCGGAGCAACAGGCGCACTAGGTCGCCGAATTGTACGAGAAATCAGACAGCAACAAAAGCCTGTCCGCGCATTCGTTCGCCTCGCATCTCGCTACTCTGAACTAGAAAACCGAGGCGCTGAGATTTTTATCGGCGACTTAAAACAAGACAAAGATATTAAAAAAGCCTGCCAAGGAGTGCAATACATCATCAGCACCCACGGCACCGGCGGCGACGTTCAAGCAGTACACTACCGCGCTAACATAGAATTGATCGACTGCGCCAAAGAAGCGGGAGTGCAGCACTTTGTCTTTATTTCCGTACTGGGAGTCGATCGAGGATACGAAGATTCTGCAGTATTCAAAGCCAAGCGAGAAGTAGAAAAATACCTGCAAAACAGCGGCTTGAATTATACAATATTGCGGCCTGCCGGTTTTGCTTCCAGCTTGTTACCCCTAGCAGAAAGATTTCGAGAAACCGGACTTTACCTGCTTATTGGCGATGGCAAAAACCGCACTTCTGTTGTCAGTACCGACGACTTAGCAAAGATTGCAGTAGATTCGGCAACAGTTGAGGGCGCGCGCAACCAAATTCTGCGAGTCGGTGGCCCGGATGTGCTGACAAGGGATGACATTCCCCGCATTTTTGCACGCTTATTCAAGCGCGAACCGATGGTAATCAATCCGCCACTGATGGTGTTTGACGGTTTGAGAAATGCCTTGGGTTTATTGAATCCTCAAGCTCAAAAAGACTTAGGAACTTTGCGCGTATTGCTGGGTAACGAGTATTTCTGCACTCCCGAAGAAGTGCAAAACTTGGAATCTATCTACGGCATGAGAATGGAATCCTTAGAAATGTTTCTGCGACGCAATTTGAGCGTTTAAAATGCTAGTTATTCTCGTTACCAGGCTCTGCCTGGTAATGAAAGTTCGGAGGCTCTGCCTCCAAATTGTTGTCTCATTTTAATGGAGGCAGAGCCTCCCGATATGGGTCCCCAGGCAGAACCTGGGGACGAGCAAAGGTAGCCCCAAATCGCAACTGGAAACCATTTAAGCAGAAATAGGTACTGGTTCAGCACCAATATAGCTCGTAACTGCGATCGGCGGAGAAGTCGGCTTAGCAATCAAATAACCTTGAACAAAAGTTGCTCCCCGTTCTCGCACCCACTCAAACTCCTCCAAAGTTTCCACACCTTCAGCAACAGTTTTAATTTCTAATTGAGTGGCAATTTCTAACATCTTTTCCGTAATTAGTGCCTTATAATAATCTTGATGGACATTGCGAATCAATTGCATATCCAACTTAATAAAATCTGGACGCAGTTGGTGCATCAAATTTAAATTAGAAGAACCGCTGCCAAAATCGTCAAGGGCAATTAAAAATCCCGCCTCTCGGTAAAACCTCAGAATATTAATCAAGTGATTAATATCAGGAGGGTGCTGAGATTCCGCTACTTCAAAAACAATATTGCTGTGAGGAATTCCCGCTTCATCAATAGCCTGTACTGTTCTTCGCAGGCAGGTAGCGGGATCGTAAACTGAAGTGGGAGAAAAATTAATAAACAGTAGTTCTTTGATATCGTAAAGATGGGCTTCGCGGATAGCGCGAGTCCGGGCTAAAACATCTAGTTGAAAAATTAGACCTGCTGATTCTGCTTGGCCAAAAATCCGACCCGGATAAATTAAGTTTCCTTGCTCGTCAATTCCTCGCAGCAGCGCTTCGTGGGCAAAAATTTTAGAAGTATCTGAGGTGTAAACAATGGGCTGAAAATGTGTAGTAATGCGTTCTTCGGACAATAAATCTAACAGCCAATCAGACTTGCTAAAATTAATAAAACTGTCTAAGGAAGTGCTGCGAGAAAAATCGCTAAATTTAGGCTCTTCAACTTCGCGCATCCACAAAACTTTTGTCTCTTTCAACTCTTGAGTTGTCAGCACCGATGATGCTAGGGCGCTAAAATTTTCTCTCGCTATTCCCTCAAGGATAACGTACAAACACTTGCTCTCTTCTAACAGCCGGAATTCAAGATCAGCCTGGGTTAGTGCAGAAATAACCTTTTTGAGCGTGTGCGATACTGGAAACCACAGGTATAGACCTCCGCTGCCCTCTATTTTTGCAGGTACTGTTTCACAGCGAGAGCAGGAGCCGAAGGCTTTGCCACTTATTTGCATTGAAATATCTTCCGGTTTTTGGGTTAGTTTTAGACAAGCTAACAATTAAATTCATTATAACCTCATTCCGAGCTTAATTCATCTATCTCAAGATGTAAATCTTGATGAACTTGTATTTAAGAATTATTGCAGTATTTATACTTGCCTTCGGTTTCAAACCTTGTTCAAAGTTCTCAGCATTGAGTAAGTACCTGCGATCAAACACAGTCCCAAATCATCACAGAGGGAGAAGGCAAAGACTTGTTCTGTACTTTACTACTGCTCTGATTGTTTACGTTTTTTCTATAATTCCCTCTGCCAAAACAGTCGCTACAGTTGATTTTTTACCATAGGCAAATTAACACGCCCGCGAAGCCCAGCTATTCCGTAGGGAATCGCCCGATCGACTAATTTATGCGTACCACAAATCTACACACCCGGACGATCGCCCAAAACAAACTCACTTCCTGGGGAATATCCAATTTAATTTTATAATCGGGATGACAGGATTTGAACCTGCGACCCCCTCGTCCCGAACGAGGTGCGCTACCAAGCTGCGCTACATCCCGAAATTAGTCACTATATTTTAAGCTTATCACATTCAAGTTAAAATTTAGCAACCTCGTATATAATAATTTGTAAAACACTACTCAGGCGGAGACAGACGTGACAGTTAAGCCCCAGTGGTTGCGAGTTAAAGCCCCCCAGTGGGAGCGCGTCGGCAACGTCAAAGAAATTTTGCGGGATTTATCCCTGAATACGGTTTGCGAGGAGGCGTCGTGTCCGAACATCGGCGAATGCTTCAACGCTGGTACTGCGACATTTTTGATTATGGGCCCGGCTTGTACCCGCGCCTGTCCTTACTGCGACATTGATTTTGAGAAAAAGCCCCAACCTTTAGATCCCACGGAACCCGAAAGATTGGCGCAAGCAGTACAGCGGCTCAAACTCAACCACGTCGTGATTACCTCTGTCAACCGGGACGATTTGCCGGATGGGGGCGCGTCTCAGTTTGTCGAGTGCATTCAAGCAGTGCGATCGGCGATGCCCGATACAACTATAGAAGTTTTGATTCCCGACTTGTGCGGCAACTGGCAAGCTTTAGAAATAATTCTCGCAGCCGGGCCAGAGGTACTCAACCACAATACCGAAACCGTAAAGCGACTTTACCGCAAGGTGCGGCCGCAAGGAAAATACGATCGCACCTTGGAACTATTGCAGCGAAGTCGCCAACTCGCACCTGGGGTTTACACCAAATCCGGCATCATGGTGGGACTCGGAGAAACAGACGCCGAAATTCGGGAGGCGATGCAAGACTTGCGGGCTGTCGGCTGCGATATTTTAACAGTGGGACAGTATCTGCAACCGACTCAAAAGCACTTGAACGTAGAAAACTTTGTGCCTCCAGAACAGTTTGATGCTTGGAGAAAGTTTGGGGAATCTTTAGGATTCTTGCAAGTTGTCGCTTCTCCCTTAACTCGCAGTTCCTATCACGCTGAACAGGTGAGGGAACTGATGAAACTTTACCCACGCTAGGAATTTTAAGTTGAGTTGACTCGCGCCCGATCGCAGCCTTCTGAGTAAGATAGGATTGAGGCACTCGCCCACAAAGAAACCGGGTTTTTTAACAGAGATTTAGGGCTTTCATCAAGTTTTTTGGTTAAAAAACCCGGTTTCGACGCACCCATGCGTCAAGAACTTTAAGACCCGATCGAGTCAACAGCAACGAAAAACCTGCGCTTTCTGTGCAGACATGGTGCAAAAGACCCCGTTTCTGATGCTAGTGTTCTGGACGTGATGTTAACCTGGAAGCAGCAGCAAATAGCCAAACAATTATCGGTGGATCGCCCCCTCAAACTCATGACTTACGCAAAAGACATCGAGAAACCCGGTTTTTGCGTCAGCAGCTAATTCGGTACTGCGGACTTTACAAACTCTGAAGCTGATATTCTGTAAGGATTAAACTTCCGTCCAACTGCGGGGTATTTAATTGAGAGCGCAGAGTTATATAAAGTTTTATTAAAAAAATGGCTAATTTTCGGAAGTGATCGGGAACCAGCTTATTGGTGATGAAGATTAACTTAACTTCTGACTAACGTCACTTGTTTCTAGCGAGTCACTATCTATACTAGCTACATAAACAAAGAAGTACAACACACTTTTCGGGGCTTCAACCTGTTACATCAGAAAGTTCTTAGCGTTTTCCAGAATCTTGGTAAAACAAGTGGGGCAGCAAAAGTTCGATCGAACAACAGCAGAAAAGTCAGGAAAGTTAGTAAAGAAACACAAAGCGGTGATGCTTCGTCTTAACCAAATGGGCATCTTAATTATAAATAACCGCTAAGCGTAGCATCTTTTCACCCGGAGCAACTGAGAAAATCACTATGCCAGCCACCTCTTTTTACGCTGAAGCTGAATTCGACGAACAACTGCGAGTCAATCCCTTGCAAGGTGATGTGTTGGATGAAGATGCTGAAGAAGCTGGAGACGAACTGCTCGACCAATACCCAGCAGAGACAGAAGATGCAGACCCAGCAGCCAAATTGCAAAAAAATGCCAACCGTCGCACTACAGATTTAGTGCGCCTGTACCTCCAAGAAATAGGTCGGGTTCGTCTCTTGGGTAGAGACGAAGAAGTCTCGGAGGCTCAAAAAGTTCAGCGCTATATCAAATTGCTGGAATTACGCAACACCGTCGCCTCCCAGGAAGAAGGGCTAATTGGGCGCTTCGTGCATTTAATTGAAGTGCGCGATCGGTTAGCAGCACAGTTGGGACACAAACCTTCCTTGGAACGCTGGGCATTAACCGCCGGCGTCGGTGACGTGCCAGAACTCAAGCGAATTATGGCCGAAGGCAAGCGCCAGTGGGCCGAGTTAGCCGAGATGACGGTGGAGACGATCGAAAGAATTCAAGCTGAAGGCGTCGAAGCTAAAGACCACATGATTAAGGCGAACCTGCGCCTGGTGGTTTCGGTGGCGAAAAAATATCAAAATCGCGGTTTAGAATTGCTCGACTTAATACAAGAAGGTACTCTGGGACTGGAGCGAGCTGTAGAAAAGTTTGATCCGACGCGGGGCTATCGGTTTAGCACCTATGCCTACTGGTGGATTCGGCAGGGAATTACGCGGGCTATCGCTACTCAAAGCCGCACCATTCGCCTCCCCGTCCACATTACCGAAAAACTTAACAAAATCAAGAAAGCCCAGCGCAAAATTTCTCAAGAAAAAGGTCGGACAGCTACGATCGAAGACATCGCTGTCGAGTTGGACATGACGGCGCCCCAAGTCCGAGAAGTTTTACTGCGGGTTCCCCGTTCTGTTTCTCTTGAAACTAAAGTGGGCAACGAAAAAGATACAGAGTTGGGCGACTTGCTAGAAACCGACAGCATCTCCCCAGAAGAAATGCTGATGCGAGAAGCTCTGCACCGCGACTTGCAGCAACTGCTGGCAGATTTGACCAGCCGCGAGCGAGATGTAATTCTGATGCGCTTTGGTTTGGGTGACGGACACCCCTATTCGCTGGCAGAAATCGGTCGTGCCCTCGACTTGTCCCGCGAGCGGGTCCGCCAAATTGAAGCCAAAGCTTTGCAAAAACTCCGCCAACCTAAGCGTCGCAACCGCGTCCGTGACTATCTGGAGTCTCTGACTTAAATTGGCCAGGTCAGTCAGCGCGATTAATCAGGGAGCAAGGCATTCCGCACTTGTGCAGAAGGCATGAGGCATTGGGCAGAAGTAACAATATTTACTTCTCAACCACTTCTCTGTCCTCTGCAGCAAGTCAATCGATTTTAGATTTTAGATTTTAGATTTTAGATTTTAGATTTTAGATTTTAGATTTTAGATTTTAGATTTGAAGCATTCACCCCACGGATAAATTCGGGGGCTTGTATCCTGGATGCTTTCATTCATAAAGCTGGTTAAAAGTCAAACAATATCAAAAACCAAATTTTTTCCTCAATCTTTTTTCAATAAGCTGCGATATTTGCAAAATATCTCGATCGTTGTGTATTATTGTCAATAGGCAGACTTTCTTGAGAGGGTCACTATGGCACTTTATACCGCGTCCTCATTCAAATCCGAACTCAATGACAAAGGCTGGCGGATGACTCCCCAACGGGAAACCATCTTGCACGTGTTTCAGAACCTCCCCAAAGGCAATCACCTGAGTGCGGAGGATTTGTACACTTTGTTAAAAAATCGCGGAGAAAACATTAGCTTGTCCACCATTTACCGAACTTTAAAGTTAATGGCAAGGATGAGCCTCCTCCGCGAACTCGAACTAGCAGAAGGTCACAAACACTATGAAATAAACCAGCCTTACCCGCATCACCACCACCACCTAGTCTGCGTTCAGTGCAACAGAACGATCGAATTTAACAACGATTCGATTTTGAAAATTGGCATGAAGCAAGCTGAAAAGTCTGGGTTGCACCTGCTAGACTGCCAGCTAACCATTCATACGGTGTGCCACGAAGCTTTGCGGATGGGATGGCCGTCTTTGGTTTCCAGCAATTGGTCTTGTCCGAGGTCGATCGCCCAGAACGGCAACAGCGCCCCGGATTCAATCGAGTGACATTACACTATTTTCGCATTTCAAGTACGAATTGTTACAAGTTTTAACAATAATCGGTAGCCCAAGTGCGATTACTGTTACGCGGAAACCGGGTTTCTTAAGAAAAATACATCATTTCAGGAATGAGTCGGAAAGCAGAAACCCGATTTCTTTGATGTAGCGTCCACAAGCCTGGGGCTAAAAAGTTTGGCTCAACAAATCGTCGCTGCTGACCCCGTAACTGCGCTGAGCTCGATCGAGGGCGTCTCTCGTTGGGGTATCAAAAACTCCGCTGATCGAGCCTGTGTAAAAGCCGAGGTCTTGCAGCCGCCTTTGTAATTGCTGAATGCTTGATCGAGAGTTGAAACTGCTGCTAATTGGAACAGCACGAACAGCTACCCGGCCAGCTAATCCGTTTTGGAGCGCAGCCAAAGTCGCCGGAGTGGCAATACCCGTCGCCGGTGACAAATTGCGTTCCTGCTGAAACGAAAGCACCGCAAACTCGGTTTCGCCTCCAAATACTCCGTTCACCGGGCCGGGGTTTTTGCCCAGACTTCTGAGGGAAGACTGAAGTTGTCGGACAGCAGGCCCAGTATCGCCCCGTCGCAAACCAGCGGCAATTTGCGGCACAGGCGCTGCAGCCTGCCTGTTGCCTTGCCGCAAAGCCGATCGAGTGCTGCGATCGACCCTTCCAGTCCCGAACAGCCCGCTATCTCTCTGAAAGCGGATCAAAGCTGCCTGCGTTGGTCGATCGAACCAACCGTGAATCTGGCTCCTGTAATAACCCAATTGTTGCAGCCTCCGCTGCACAAATTCTACTTCTCGGCCTCTGTCGCCCAACTCCAGAAAATCTCCGGCATTACTCTGTTGGTCATCTTCCTCAGTCCATGAGGTAATTTCAGCTTGCCTCATCTGGGCATCGATAGCAGTCAAAGTAGCAGTATCAGCGCAGCCGTCAGAAACGAGATTGTAATCTTGCTGAAAACGAGTCACAGCGTAGAGAGTGCGTTCGCGAAACTTGCCGTCAACGCCACCTTCAAAATAGCCCAAAGCTTTTAATTGCCGCTGGATCAAGTCTACCGTCGCCCCTCTGTCCCCGAACCGCAGCCCCTTGCAACCGCCATTTCCCGAAATATCCCCTGGAAGCGTAATGGGGGGAATCGGCCGGGTGGAACCAAACAGCAAAGCTAAAGTTTGCCTATCGGCAACTCCAGTCACCCGCAGTCGATTAATTCGCTGGAAGTATCTAACCGCATTTTGAGTAACTTCGCGAAAACTCCCTGTGGGATGTGCGCTGAAGTAGCCTAGCTGCTTCAACCTGCGCTGGAGTGCCGAAACATCTCCACCCGCGTCTCCAAAACGCAGATCCCGATAATTTGTATAAATAGTATTAAAAGGTCGATCGTCATCCCCGGCAAAACTGTTGAGTGCTATCACAGTAGCTCGATCGGGCCTACCAGTCAGTGACAGTTGATAATCTCGCTGAAAGTTAGTCAGCGCTTGTTTTGTTACCGGGCCGAGTTGACCTGTCGAAGATCTGGGAAAATAACCAAGTTCCCGCAACCTGTCTTGAATTGCTCGCACATTGGGATATCCCGGATCTATTTGAGCAAAAGCCGCACCGGCTGCACTCAAAACCGACAGCATCAAAGCCAGAGACAGCAAACGGACGTAAGTCTGACTCGATAGGTTTTTCCACTTGGGCTGATCCAAAATTTTCGACTCTGCGGGTGCTTCGCAAACAAGAGCAAGTTCGAGGTAAGCAAGAGATTCCATAATTTTTTAGTGTGAAATTGTGGGTGGGTTGTGTGAGCAAACTGCCAAAAATGATTTTTGGCACGCTTGGCTTGGATTCTATCAACGCTAAGTTCTACCTGGAAAGCGCGAAGCACCCGTTTTTCTAAAAAATTTACCGTCAACAATAATTACAGGTAATAACCAAGATAGCATCGCTGTTTCTAGAGGCGCGAGACTCAGCAAAAAAGTTTGCAAGCACATCTTAGCCTTTAATGCCGAAACAGAATAAGTTATGGAGTAGTGCTGGCTAATATTTTATCTGGCTGCCGCAGAAATTACCACAAGACTTGCGCGCAGGTTCTCATCACTTTAATTGGTTGTCGGGTAAAGAGCCTGAAATCGTAGGTTTTTTGTTAAGAAACGCGGCTTCTTCATGTGGCGAGTGCGTCTAGGAAAGTACCGCTGATTAACCAAAAAACTAGCCACTAAAAATCCCCACTTTTGCTAGTTGCAAATAGGGCGGGGATTTTTTGATAAGTTGACTTTCTCTTAAAAAATAGACGATCGCTTAAATTAAGCCGAACCGATCGCAAATTACAGCTACTCCCGCTGCAAAAACAGTAATGGCGATGGCTACCAGCGGGTTTTGCCCTCTGCTCACCGCAAAAGAGGTAACGACCCCAGCTCCCAAAGCCGCAGTAACAGCAGCAGTCGCCAAATCTCGATCGGGACGTTTGTCGTACATATTTTTTATTGTTGGTAGCTGTTAAGCTGAAAACTTACATCTTGTAATCCAAGCTACCACTCTTGCCTCTGGGGCGGTGACAACTGCCTGGGTTTTGCAACTAACCTTAAAATTTTGCTAATTTTCTTAACATAATCTCCTGCATAACATAAGTTAGGATTATGTATTTTCGAGTTGTTCTGTTGAATTTTAGCTCTTGAAACCTTTTGTATGCTGGGATTTTATGTCAAATTCACGATTTTGCAGGGGCGATCGCACCCCATTGGTGACAAGTTAAGACTTAATTGCATTTGTCAATCAGTAATATTACTCAAAAAAACTGCTTTTTTAGGAGTGGAAAATTCACGATTTGAGAGGGAGTAGGTATAAATATCACCCTCGGCATGATTCCTCATGATTCCTCGATCGCCCAAATCTCAGTTTTATGCCCAAAATCCCAGTAAATGTTGAGCATAATTGCTGATTGACAAATGCTTTCTTAGCTTAACTTGTTACCAATGATCGCACCCGCAATCTCAGCGCATCAAACTGCAATCTCAAATATCGTAAATAAATTTAACTTGACTTTTTGGGATAAATGTGTATAGCGCTCTTGCTAACAATAGACACGAAAAAAATCCGGGGTTGGTGAACAATTTTCACACTGCGATTGCTTCGCTGCCCTGACAATGAGATGAGTATATTTGTTGTCAAATTACTATCTAAGTTTTATTCGCCCTCAATTCTTTCAGTATTGCCACCTTTGACCCAACCTTCGCGATTGCCATCCTCAATCCGAATTCGCTGCCACTCTTTGTCGGGCGACTCTTCCAAAACTACGACTCTTTCCTTGTAACCAACACCGCCAATGCGGTTCGAGTCTCGGCTACCAGTATCGCGGAGAATTAAGCCGATCGGCTGAGTCACCATCGCGCGGTAAGCTCCCGGTTCCAGCGGTTTGGGAGACGGGGCATCGCTAGATGTAGAAACAGGGCTAGCCTGGGCTGTTGACTTCGGCGCCGCGCCCGCAACCTGAGCTGGTGTTTTGTCGTTGGAAAAAACAGGTTTTTCGGGGATAGTAGTTAGCTTAGCGGCAAAGTAAAGTGCAGCAGCCACGCTAGCACCTGCCATCAGGACGATCGCGAGCAGAAAACCCACTAAAAATTTGAAAACGCTATATACAGTGTTCATAAAACCGCAAATGAGGGAAGAAGGAAGAGGGAAGAAGGAAGAAGGAAGAAGGAAGAGGGAAGAGGGGAGAGGGAAGAAAGTTGACTGTTGAGTGTTGACTGCTGAATGTTGAGTAAAATCTGGTAACTGCCAACTGACAACTGGCTACTCACTACTGACTACTGACTTCAAAAGCTTACCCCTGAATCCGGCGGCTCAAACTGCCGTATCTAGAAGCAAGGCGAGCTTTCCCAGCAGCGGCCCAATCTTGGAGAAACTGAATTTGTTCTTGAGCCGTTCTGGCTAAAGGCACCATCTGACTAGCTGATTCTAAAATATCATCAGTGGTAAAGTCTCGATTTTGGCTAAACCCAATGTGCATTGCTTCAATCAAAGTTTGCTCGATTTCGGCCCCTGAAAAATCGGGAGTTTCGTAAGCCAAGCGCTCTACATCGTAATTTTTGATGCTGTGTGATCGCAACCGCAACAAATGTACCTCAAAAATCGCCCGCCGTTCCTCCTGGCTGGGCAAACCCACAAAAAATATTTCGTCAAACCTGCCTTTTCTGAGCATTTCTGGCGGCAAAGACTGGATGTTGTTGGCCGTTGCGACTACAAACACCGGCGAAGTTTTTTCTGCCAACCAAGTAATAAATGTCCCGAACACCCGGCTGGTTGTCCCGGAATCCCCTTTACCGTCTAATCCCGCAAAAGCTTTGTCAATCTCGTCAATCCACAGTACGCAGGGGGCCAAAGCTTCCGCTAGCTGAATCATTTGTCTGGTGCGGGATTCCGATTCTCCGACTAATCCGGCAAACAAGCGCCCGACATCCAAGCGCAGTAAAGGCAAATGCCAGTGGTGGGCGATCGCCTTTGCTGTTAAGGATTTTCCGGTTCCTTGAATTCCGACTAACAACAAACCTCTGGGATGTGGCAAACCGTATTGGCGGGCTCGTTCGGAAAAAGCACCGCCGCGCCGCAGCAGCCATTCTTTGAGATTGTCCAAACCGCCGATATCGGAAATATTTTCGCGGGCTGGGTAAAAATCCAAAATTTGAGTTTGGCGAATTGTTTGGCGCTTTTCTTCTAAAATCAGTTCCGCGTCGTCGGAATGGAGTTCGCCTCTGGTGGCGATCGCCTTGGCCAAAACTCGGCGGATGCGTTCGAGCGACAGCCCTTGACAGGAGCGTACTGTTTCGTCCAGCAAACGCCCTTCAATGGCTTGTCCGGTAGCCCCTAACAGTCTTTCTACCTCAATTTTGATTTCCGCCGCCGCAGGCAGGGGAAACTCCAAAACAGTCATCACTTCGCTGAGGTCTTCCGGGATCGAAATTAGAGGAGATACGATGACAATATTTTTGGGTACAGATTTGAGGAGTCTCGCCAAATTCCGCAGCTTGCGGGAAATCGAGACATCTTCCAAAAACCGCTGAAAGTCGCGCAGAATAAAAATTGCCGGGGCGGAGGCGGGCAATTTTTCGAGAAATTCCAAAGCTTGCAGCGGGTTGCGCTTGCCAAAACCTGTATCGTTGGGATTGCCTTGGTAGCCATCAACAAAATCCCAGATGTATACGGCGCGAGAACCCTGTTTTTTGGCGCATTGGGCGATCGCCGCTTCTACGCGCTCTTCTTCCCGTGTGGGAATGTAAATTAGGGGGTAGCGCGATCGCAGCAGCAGTTCAAACTCGTCGCTAAAAATAGTCATTAGTCAGTTGTCAGTGGATAGTTGTTAGTTGTCAGTGGTTATTTGTTATTTGTTATTTGTTATTTGTTATTTCTTATTAGCTAATGCCAACTGCCAACTGCCAACTGCCCACTGCCAACTGACTAAGGCAATTGCCGTTTAAGTGCTTCCAGAGACGCCCAGCGACTGTCTGAGACTGTTTCGGAGCTTTCTGTATTTGCATCATCAGTTAAAGAAATTCCCGGACATTCAGTATCGCATATCTGTTTGTGCGGCAGTTCCAAACACATTTGCTCGTACACCCAATCGCCCGGAGAGAAATAGCCACCTGGGGACAAATTTTCCACCAAATCTTCTAAAGCAACTTCTATTTCGGCAGGACTTGAATCTGTTTGATTTGCTGTTTCTTCGAGCCAGATTAGTTCCGATGAGTTGAGTGCCAAACGATGATTGTATTGTTTCAAGCATCTGTGGCAGGTGAGAGTAACAATTGTTTCTGCTTTCGCCTTCACCTCAAGATAATTCCCTTGGTGACTCACTTGCAGTCGTCCTCGCACCGGAGTAAGAGTTTCTAAATCGGGGATAAATTCTTCAAAATCAATGACCTCTTTCCGCTCACTTTTTGTGAGTAGATGAGGGATATAAATTGTCTCCATAATCTTTTGCCTTCCTATTTCTTGAATTCAAAGGTCAAAAGGAATAGTTAATTTTTAACTTCTTCCTTCTTCCTTCTTCCTTCTTCCTTCTTTAGCGTCAGCGCAGCCGCACTACCAAACGCCGATCGGGTTCTTGTCCTTGACTGTAAGTTTCTATATCCTCACATTCGCTCAAAAAGCTGTGGACTTGACGGCGTTCTGCCGAAGACAGAGATTTTATTTCAACTTCAACTCCCGTCGATCGGGCTTGATCTGCTGCGTACTCTGCCATCGATCGCAATTCTTCTTGGCGGCGGATGCGATAGCCATTTAGTTCTACTGTATAAGGAATTGACTCCTCTACTTCCTGACCTATATTCTGAACCGTGTTACAGAGGTACTGAATGGCATCTAATACATTACCGTTTGGCCCGACTAAGATTGCAACTTGTTCTGGAGTCAGATTGCTTTCATCTATTGTCATCCAATAGCAATCTTTTTGTTGTTCGCATACCACTTTTGAAGGAATTGCGGACAGTTGTAGCAATTCTTCTAACCATGCCTGTCCGCGCTGCATTTGAGAGTCTTTCATTGTTGTTAAAATCAAGCCTTTTTCTTAGAACGCTTGGGCTCAAAGGGAAGTGCATCTAATCCTTGTTCTTTTTGGGTTTTCGCCTCTGCTTCGTCCACTATTTTTTGGAGGTTTTCGGGCAGCGGTTCTCGCGACAAAATAAACGATTGAACTGTTTGGAAGATGTTAGCAATCAGCATATACATCAACACGCCGGCGGGCAGTGGGAAGAACAAAAACATCCCCGAAAATATGACTGGCGTCAGTTTGTTGACGGTAGCCTGTTGGGGGTTGTCGTTTGGCCCTTGTGCTTGTCCTGAAAGAGTTTGGTTGATGTACAAACTGATGCCGAAGCCCAGGATCATTACCAAAATATCCCAGTGGATTGTACCGTCTGAGTCGATCGCGCCAACGCGGCCTAGAGCTTCAATAAACAGGAATCCTTTGTTACTAGCCAATCCGGGGATTGTGCCTTGAACTGTGGCTTCACCGGGCGCTAATGCCGTGATGTTGCCCTGTTCATCTACCTTGATCAGATCTTCGCCTTTGATGACTTTCCAGCCGGGTTCAAAGTCGATTTCGCTCTTATTTTCTGCCGCTAAAACTTTGAGAGGTTTGCCCTCTGGGGTTTGAAAATTTATCTTGGTTGTGTCGCCGACTGCGAGTTTGTCGCCGCCTGGAATTACCCCCACAACAGGAGCATGAAAAGTACCTGTGACGTAAATATTTTGGGGCGGTGTAGCAAAAGCTTGCGGTTGAACAGCTTCGATTTGTTCTTTGGGCAAAACTTGAACGTTAACGCTGTAATTTATGTCAGAAAACGGCGAGCCCCGGAGGGTTGCAAACAGTGCAAACAGCACTGGCATTTGCAGCACCAATGGGAAGCATCCTGCTAGAGGATTACCAAATTCTTTGTATACTTTGCTCATTTCCTCCTGCTGTTTGGCAGGATTGTCTTTATAGAGTTTTTGAATTTGATCTACTCGCTCTTTCATCAATGGCTGCGCTACTTTCATGCGCCGCATATTGCGAAGAGAGCCTGCGTTGAGAGGATAAAGAGCAAAGCGAATCACGAGCGTCAGTGCTACGATCGCTAAACCGTAGCTTGGCACGATCCCGTAGAAAAAATCTAGGATCGGGAGCATGAGGTTGTTGGAGAGAAACGAGATACCGAAATCCATTCGCTTTGAGTTAATTTAGGTGCTCTATGTTTGCTGTTGAGAACTATTTTTACCCGCTGAAGGCGAGCCGCCTCAATTTTTAGGGTTTTGTCTCTATCTTAGGACATTGCCCGTCGATCGACCGCCCGGTCTGCGGGTTTGTTTTAATGAGTTTGCCAATACTCGCACTGAATTGGGCCTCTAATCAGGGTGAAAGCGGTTCGGTTATTTAGCTTTGGCCGCGTTTGCTTTTTGAGCGGCTATGGGAAGTTTTTCGTTAATGTAGTCATACATTGCTCGAAATTTCGGCATTGCTCTGAGTTCCAAGCGGCTGCCATTTTTCATGGTGAGCACCATGTCTCCGTAAGTCCCGAAACCGCGAGGTACTGTGACGATTTTGACTATATCTGAGTAGATAACGTCTGTCTGATCGCCCCCCATCCAACCGCTAGTTACGGAGACTCGGCGACTTGTGATCCGATATCGCAGCCACAGAGCCCGGACAATTGCTCCTACTGCTAGGGGGATTCCCACCACAGTCAGCCCCAGGAGTAAATTGAGGATCAAGTCTCCCGGCGCGGGGCCGCCTTCATAATATACTTCCTCTCGAATTCCCATCTAGTACCTCGGCTTCTACCAACAACTGCTCTAATTCTTGCAGAATTTCTGCATAATTGCACTCTTGTGCGATCGGACGCACGACTATTACTAAATCCCACCCGAATTTTAATCGGGGCAATAGCTGTCGCAAAGCTGCCCGAATCTGACGCTTAATCCGGTTGCGGACTACAGCGCGTTTGCTGACTTTCAGGCTGATAGAAATGCCTGTGCGAGTCGGCTGCAAGGATTTCTCGGCTGTCGGTTTGCTTAATTCGACGCTTTTGGGTTTACGCAGAGCTCTTAAGCTGAAATGGGCCGAGTTACGGCGCATTCCCTTGCGGTATACGGCGCTGAAGTCTTTTCGGTGCTTAAGTCGGTTTGTATCGGGCAACATGGCGTAGGGCGATCGTGGAGGCCTCTCAACCTTGATGCAGTGCTAGACTGCGAGGCGGTGGCGACCTTTGCTGCGGCGAGCTTTGATTACCAATCGACCAGTTGCGGTACGCATTCTGGCGCGAAAACCGGATGTTCTTTTTCTTTTGCGGCTGGTTCCGTGCAGGGTTTGCTGTGTCATTTTGATTTCTCCCGGCTTGTTACTTTACTTTTGATTAATATTCACAATCTTCTAGTTTACCATAGAGTGGTTTTATTGGCAATAATGTTTTTCCGAGTAGAGATGTAATGAGAGTAAGAGTGAAGTTGCGATCGCAGCCTTGAATGATTGGTAAAGGCTAGAATCCCGCAGGCTTTAAGTGCGGTGGCGTTCTGAACCGCTGACATCTATTGAAAGCCTTGCGAAAATAATTAATTGGATGTTTGAAAAACAATGCGTTAAAATGCCAAATATAACCAACCATAAAAAACAGATGAATGCCACAGTATTCACCCCTACTCCGAATCCTTTAACCCAATTAACTTATCAAGTTCTAATTGAAAAGCACGATGAAGACCTCTACAGCGCAATAGTTTGGGAATTGCCAGAGTGCAGAAGCTCAGGATCTACTAAAGAAGAAGCTTTAAAAAATTTGCACCGATTGTTGACCGAGCGTCTAAAAAAAGTCGAAATAGTCTCTCTGACGGTAGACATTCCCCAAACTGAAAATCCTTTAATGAAGTGGGCAGGAGCCTTTAAAAACGATCCGCACTTTGATGAGATGCTAGAAGATATTGCAGAACTGCGCCGCGACAGGAATGCACAAATGGCAGAATATTACGATCGACTCGATGAAGCAGAAGCCACCAATAAAATTGAGGTGGAGGAAACAGCTAAGTGACTTTGTGGATATTTGATACAGACCATGCCACACTTTTTGGGCAAGGGAATCCACAAATAGTGCAGCGTTTCAGTGCAGTTAATCCAAAAGATATTGCCATTACGATCGTTACATTTGAAGAGCAAATGTATGGACGACTTAACCGTATCAGACGAGCGACATCAGGGGATGAAATAATATCAGCTTATGCAAGTCTGCGAAAAACCATCAACTATCTGACCGATTTTGAATTGCTTGACTTCGATCGAGATGCTGAAAATTATTATAGGGAATTTTTGCGGCAAAAAATCCGCGTTGGCACGCAAGATTTACGGATTGCCGCGATCGCACTTGCAAAAAGCGGTATTCTACTTACCCGGAATCGCCGAGATTTTGAAAGAATCCCTGGATTGAGGTTTGAAGACTGGTCATTGCAATGATTGGCATATGCGATCGAGCATGATTTAGTTGCTCAAAAAAGTTCGATGGAGTTCACCATGATTCGACCAACCACACCCAATGACACGGCCGCGCTGATCGCCCTGGCCGACGCCACCGGCCTGTTCGAGCCGAAACAACTCGAAGAAGTTGGCGAAATGCTGGCCGACTACTTCGGCGGCAACAGCGGCAGCGATCACTTCTGGATCACCGACGACGAGGACGGGCCGGTGGGGGTCGCCTACTGCGCGCCGGAACCAATGACCGATGGGACGTGGAACCTGTATTTGATCGCCGTCCGACCCGACCGTCAAGGGCAAGGACGCGGCGCGACACTGCTGCGCTACGTTGAACAAACGTTGACGGCCCGCGGCGAGCGCGTGCTGCTGGTGGAAACGTCAGGGCTGGCTAGCTTCGAGCGCACGCGGGCTTTCTACCGCAAGTGCGGTTATGAGGAGGAAGCGCGAATCCGCGACTTCTACAAAGCTGGCGATGACAAGATCGTTTACCGCAAGGCGCTGGCGGCTCAGGGGCAGTGAGCTTGGGCGGGTAGGCTGGATGTAGCCGCTCACGGCCAACGGCTTATTCAAGGGTGCTTGCACTTCTCTTTCTGCGCCTGTTTTGACCTCGGTGGCGGGGGGATTAGTGGTAGGGTTTTAGCGATGGTGTCGTCGATCGGCTTTTCTAATAGAGGGACTGCTTTGCCGTTGCCGTTGAATTCTGGGTTGATTTCCTTTGTGCCTTTGATGGTATTTGACTGCTGATACTTTAGTAAGATGTCGTTTGGTTAGGGTGCGTAGTTTTTATTTAGTAAAACGGCTTTTTTTAAGAGTGCGTAGTATTTTGCTGTTATTTGTAATGTAGTAGAGGTAGATGCTGCTGCACTTAACTCAAAAGATTGATTTGTCGGTTTAGGAAAGATTGACGATCGCCCGATCGATCCGTTGGGAAAAGAGTTCTCGATCGGCCTCTGAAAAGCTCTCGACACCTCGATATCGGATGGCAGCTACCAGCGGGGGCAATACGTCTTGCAGTTGTATGCCGGAGTCTGTCAGCCAAATGCGCCAAATGTGGCGATCGCGCGTGTCTCTCTCCCGGCGGACTAGGCCTGTTTCTTCCATGCGATCGATCGCGCCTGTCAGCGTCCCGTTTACCTCTTGCAGTTTGTCGCCAATGCTGGAAAGTCGGCAAATCGTCTTCTTGCCACAAGCCCAAAGGGTGCCAGCAGGTTTTTTAGCGATCGACTGCTACGCTAAAAGCGGGAATCCGCCCTCTGCCGGATATGTTAACAATTCTTATTGTTCTTAAACTAGAAAGAGTAAATCTAGTTTGCGATCCGAATTTATGTTGCTTCCAGCCGACCAACGCACCAAGTTAGACGACACCGACGACAATTTGTTCTATTCCGCTCCCCGGTTTGTGACTCACGTAGACGATGGATTCATTCAGCAACTCACCGATTTATATCGGGAACGGCTGAAACCGAATACTCGGATTTTTGATATGATGAGCAGTTGGGTTTCTCACTTGCCCGACGAGATGCAATTTGCCCATGTTGAAGGGCACGGCATGAATGAAGAAGAGTTGGCAAAGAATCGCAGACTGAATCATTATTTCGTGCAGAATTTGAACGCAAATCCTAAACTGCCGCTGCCGGATGCAGAGTTTGACGCCGTTGTCAACTGCGTTTCGGTACAGTATTTGCAGCACCCAGATGCGGTTTTTGCCGAGATTCACCGCATTTTGAAGCCTGGTGGCGTAGCAATTATGAGCTTTTCCAACCGGATGTTTTATCAAAAGGCGATCGCGGCTTGGCGGGAAGGTTCGGAGGGCGATCGGGTAGAATTAGTCAAGGGTTACTTTGATTCTGTTAAAGGAGCGAACATACCCGGGTTTAGCAAGCCGGAAGTAATTGTTCGCAAGCCTAACTTGCCGAGTTTTATGCAAATGCTGCGAATAGGAAGCGGCGATCCATTTTATGCGGTAGTTGCTTACCGTCAAAGTTAGGATTTTTTGGCTGTAAGGACTTTAGGACTTTAGGTGGAGATTGAAAGCACTAAAGTCCTTACTACAAACAGATCGAAAGCTACGCTTTTTAGGTTAGGATATATTTAATATTTGCTCCTAAAATATGGAAAACCAGCTTTTGCAGCGCATCACACTCGATCCAAATATCTGCCACGGAAAACCCTGTATTCGCAGTCTCCGATATCCAGTAGAGTTAATTCTTGAATTACTCAGTTCTGGTATGAATGCTAAAGAAATTATACATGACTATGACGATTTAGAACATAAGGATATTCTAGCGGGTTTGCTATTGGCAGCGCGACGGACTCAAGTGAAAAGCAAGCATATACCGAGTATTGTAGTTCATCAGTAATCATAAACTAGGGTAAAACCTTGATATGAAACCATATCACCAAATAGCGATCGACGAATGCGGCGAACCTTTAGTCCCTATTCCACCAGAACATTTTGCCTTTGAAATACCGCACCCTTATCAAAAGTTAGGTGCACCCTATCACAATAGCAAAGCAGATTCGCCTTACTATTTGCGGCAAGGAGTTGTAGAGAGTTTAATCGCTGCTCAAACCCAGCTACAACAAAATCATCCTAATTGGAAAATTCTGATATTTGACGCTTATCGGCCGGTGGAAGTCCAGCAATTTATGGTAGATTATACTTTTAATCAAATTGCCATAGCTCAAGGCTGCGAATTTCCGGTTCCAGAAGACAAACGCCAAGTGATTATAGAACACGTATATCAATTTTGGGCAGTACCGAGCCTCGATCGCGCAACGCCTCCCCCTCACAGTACAGGTGCAGCTTTAGATATAACTTTAGTGGATGAAAACAATCGGCAAATTGATATGGGTTCTCCGATTGATGAAATATCAGAACGTTCTTACCCCGATTATTTTTCTAATAGCAAGGATCAGCCAAAACAGGAATATCACCGTCGCAGGCAAATATTAAAAAATGCGATGATAGCTGCGGGTTTTCAGCAACATCCTAACGAATGGTGGCATTTTTGTCTGGGCGATCAGATGTGGGCTTGGTTGACAAATCAAAACAATAGTGGTAGTCAATTGATTGCCCGATATGGCCGCTATTAAAAGGGTACGCAATTAAATAGGGACTGGCGCACTTGCAACCTTAAGAAAGGGTTTTTTTGACAAAAAACTCAGCTTTTAACTGCTTTCTGTGGGAATAAACCTGGTTTCTGACCGAAAGCATCTAGGATACAAGCCCCCGGATTCATCCGTCCAGAAATAAAAAACCTGTATCCGATGAAACTTGCCGAACGTATTTATCCGTGGGGTCAATACTTCAATTCTAAAATCTCAAATCTCAAATCTCAAATCGATTGACACTCTGTGTGTCCAGCACTATAAAAGTATGAGCAAAATAAATCATTTGTATCAGAAGACACGGCAACTCTTGCCAGCGGGGTAGCGGTGGTTTAAAATCAACGAGAGCGAACAAGTGCAGGCAAATCAAGCAAGCACTGCAAACCCTAAAGGATAACTCAGAGTTCACCAAATGAAAGCACTCATCCTCTCTGGCGGTAAAGGAACACGCTTGCGTCCCCTCACCTATACGGGTGCTAAGCAGTTGGTTCCTGTAGCAAATAAGCCGATACTGTGGTACGGAATTGAAGGAATTGTGGCGGCTGGGATTACGGATATTGGGATTATTATTAGTCCCGAAACCGGGGAAGAGGTGAAGATGAAAACAGGAGATGGATCTCGCTTCGGTGCGAAAATTACTTATATCTTGCAAGCAGAGCCGGCGGGGCTCGCTCATGCGGTAAAAGTTGCCAGACCGTTTTTGGGCGATTCTCCGTTTATTATGTATTTAGGAGATAACTTAATTGAAAATCAGTTAGATCCCTTTTTAGAGATTTTTAACAAGCAGAAACTAGACGCTCTGATTATGCTGCGTCCAGTTTCCAATCCCTCTGCTTTCGGTGTGGCAAAAGTTGATGAGAAAGGCAGAGTTTTACAGTTAGTAGAAAAACCCAAAGTTCCGCCGTCAAATTTAGCACTGGTGGGGATTTACTTTTTTGCTCCTAGTATTCATGAGGCGATCGATCAAATTCAACCTTCGCCTCGGGGCGAACTCGAAATTACCGATGCCATTCAACAGCTCATCAATCAGGAAAAACACGTAGAAGCCTGCAATTTAGAGGGTTGGTGGCTGGATACGGGGAAAAAAGACGATTTGCTGAGTGCAAACCAAATCATTTTAGATAGCCGTATCGTAGCTTCAACTGAATTAACAGTAGACGCCAAAAGTCAAATTATCGGGCGAGTGCAAATAGGGGAAGGAACGGAGGTAATTAATTCTACAATTCGCGGGCCAGTGGTAATTGGGGAAAATTGCCGCATTGAAAATTGCTTTATCGGGCCTTACAGCAGTATTGCCGATCGCGTGACGATGATTGATGCTGATATCGAACACAGTGTAATATTACAAGGGGCGAAAATAGTTGGCATTCACCAGCGAATTGTTGACAGCGTGATCGGGCAGCGAGCTCAACTCACCAATGCTCCAGCTCGTCCAAAAGCTCTGCGGTTTATGATTGGTGATGACAGTCAAATTGAGTTATAGCAATCCTTGCAGGAGTCGTAAACTTTTTACCCCACCCCAACCCTCCCCGCGGGTTCGGGGAGGGAGTAAGAAATTCACAAATGATTTAGGATTGCTATAGCTTAAATTGAGATATTGCCAATATCGGAAGCAATAATCCTGATTTAACAAGAGAGGAATTTTTTTGTGGGGAGTAGGGGTTGGGCATCCTGCCCGCCCTTGAACAGGCAAGATGCCTGTTCCACAATTAGTTACAATTATTATTCACGCAGCCAAGATGCCTGTTCCATACTAAATCATAGTAAGTTATCTAAAGGAGACGGAAGTTTGCAGTACGAAGAAATACCAACTCAACAAATTATAGATAAATTGCGGCAAACTTTGGAGCCGCGAATTGGTATTGCTGAGCTGTCGCTGTTGGGAACAGAAAATAGTGCGATCGCCCAAAATGAAGATGATGAAGATATCGCCCTTTTAAAGGCAGGTTTCGACATTTATAATATCCCCATTACCTCTTACCAAAGGCGACTCGGTTCCGCAGTCATCGTCGTTAGGAAAATAGTCCGAAAATTGCTCAGACCGGTACTCGAACGACAAGTAATTTACAATTTTGCTAATACCCGGGTCGTGCATACCTTAAGCACACAATTGCAAAAATTGCAAGAAAATCAACAAACTCTCTTTGAAAAAATTGAATCGGAATTCAGCAGCGAATATCCCGAAGTTACAGCACAGCTTGAGACTCAACAAAGAGCGATCGCAACTTTTCACTCGGAAATAGAGCAAATTAAAGCAGTGCAGCAGCAACATACTGCTATTTTAGAGAAGATTACCGCTCAATTGCTCGATCGACAAAAATAAAGCATCAAAGATGACCCAAAATAATTTGGTCACAAGGCCCTAGATTTATTCGCGAGAGCAATGCTTCAATGCTTCAATCAAAAATCTAAAATTATTCAGTTCCTCAATCTAAAATCCTAAATCCCAAATCGAAAATTCCTCAATTCTTCAAATTTTCAATCTAAAAGTTTTCAATTCTTCAATCCCAAATCGAAAATCGAAAATTCTTCAATTCTTCCATTCCTCAATCTAAAATCCTCAATTCCAAATCGAACATTCCTCAATTCTTCAAATTTTCCCTCTAAAAATTTTCAATTCTTCAATTCCAAATCGAAAATCGAAAATTCTTCAATCCTTCAATTACTCAATCTAAAATCTAAAATCTAAAATCTAAAATCGAATGACTGCACTGCCCATATGTTCGTTAATTATAGTCAACTATAACGGTCTGCGCCACACGAAAGATTGCTTAAAATCTCTACAAAAACTTGCGTATCCCGAATCGCAACTCGATTTAATTGTAATTGATAATTGTTCTCAAGACGATTCCGTTAATTCCCTGCGCGAACTATTTCCCAAAGTTCGGATTTTTGTCAACTCCGCCAACAACTTTGCTAAAGCCCTCAACCTCGGCATCAGCGAAGCAAAAGGGCAATATATCGGCTTTCTAAATAACGATGCTACCCTTGACAGTCGCTGGTTAGAGATTCTTGTAAAACGGCTAGAAACTAATAAAGAAGTAGGTGCGACTAGCGGCAAATTGCTGTTTAAAGACGGGCGAATTAACAGCGCTGGTATTCAGCAATTACCTAACTTTTATTGGCAAGATGTCGGCTTTGGCGAAAAAGATGCGGGACAGTACGATACAGAACGGGAAGTCGAAGGGCTTTGTTGGGCGGCGGTGCTTTTCCGCAGGAAATGTCTCGAAGATGTCGGGCCAATAGATGAAGATTTTGTGATGTATTTTGAGGATGTAGAGTTTGCCAAACGCTGCCACAAACGCGGTTGGAAAATGCTTTATACTCCCGCCGCCATCGCCCATCACGAGTATCGGGGTTCGAGTAAAGGCAGCAAACTTACCGAGTATTTCTGCAACCGCAATCGGTTTTTGTATTTGGCAAAACATGAACCGTTGCAATTAGTCAAAGGAATTCATACTTCGGATTTTTTTACTAACAAGCAGTACGATTTGCTGTTCGAGAGTTTATTTGTAGCGATTAAAAAACTGCTAGATTATCAGAAACCAGAAATCATCGAAACAGTATTGCCACAGTTGTCGGAAAAGTTGGCGGTGATTTACAGTCGCCTGAAGATCGATCGCATTTTGTCTCGGTTGCAGGTGGTTCGGGGCGATCGCAAAATGTCGATCGCCATTTACGATCACGGACTACATTTTATTGGTGGCGGTCAAAAATACGTCGCTACCCTCGCCTCGCTGCTACAAAATGAATTTGACATTACTTTTATCGCCAACAAACCAGTTGCTGTTTCCGATTTAGAATCCTGGTACGGACTCAACCTTTCAGGATGCAAAATTAAAATTATTCCCTTGGCGTTTTACGAGAAACGCGGAATGCAGTGTATCGATTCCAGCATCATCGTCGAAGATATGGAAAATCCCTTTGATGAAATTGCCAGAGAAAGCAAAAACTACGATATTTTTATCAATGCGAACCAACTGGAAAAAGTAAAACCACTGTCGCCGATCTCAGTATTTTTCTGCCACTTTCCCAATACCTTCCGCAACCGTCACTTTGCTGTCGATGATTACACTTTCATTATTGCCAACAGTCAATTTACCGTCAAGTGGTTGGAGAAACGCTGGAACCTAAAGCCAACTTTTCTGCTTTATCCGCCCGTGGAAATGGCAACAGTTAAAGTGCCGAAAGAAAACATCATTTTAGCTGTGGGACAGTTTGAAGCTGGGGG
This sequence comes from Microcoleus sp. K1-B1, assembly GCF_036704705.1. Taxonomy (NCBI): domain Bacteria; kingdom Bacillati; phylum Cyanobacteriota; class Cyanophyceae; order Oscillatoriales; family Microcoleaceae; genus Microcoleus; species Microcoleus sp. K1-B1. The sequence continues at coordinate 97,518 of NZ_JAUBSH010000003.1, forward strand.
AACAAAAAAGCAAATTGAACTAATTAAAGCTTTCCGCAGTTTGCTAGCGGATTATCCAGAAGATTTTCAAGGATGGCGACTAATTTTAGTTGGCAGCAGCATTCCGAAAAATCCTTATTTAAAGACTGTTCAGAATTTATTGAAGCAAGATTCAAGGGCGATCGATCTCAAAGTCAATGTTGACTTTGATGAGGTAAAATCACTTTATGCTAGAGCAAGTATATTTTGGCACGGCTGCGGTTTGGGTGAAGTCAATCCTCAAAGATTTGAGCATTTCGGGATGGCGACTGTGGAAGCAATGCACAACTATTGTGCTCCGATTGTTTTCAACGGTGGTGGCCAACCGGAAATTGTCGAACATGGGCGATCGGGCTTTGTGTTCAATACCGTTGAGGAGCTGTGCCAGCATTCACATCAACTAATTGTTAATCCTGATTTGCTAGCAGAACTTCAAGCTGGTGCACAGCAACGCAGTCAGAACTTTAAACTTGCACATTTTGAGAAAAAAGTCAATAGTTTTTTTGATATTCTTCACCAAGAGTATGCTACAATTCGGCTGCCAAATCCTGCCGATATAGCTCAAATGCTCGATCGAACTTAAAGGCTAATTCAAGCGTGTATAACCCACTTTTAATCAATTTATCCTTTGTAACTCCTGAACCAACGGGAATCGGAACTTATGCAGCTAATCTTTTCCCGCAACTGCAACAGCTAGAACCCACATTACTTGCTTCCCAGCAAATTGACAATTATACTTGCTATCAAATTCCCGAAACTCTGACACCGGATCGAGGGCCGAAAGGACAAATTAACAGGCTGCTGTGGACTCAATTCCATTTGCCAAAGATTTACAAAAAATTGCAGTCAAGCCTGATATTTTCCCCAATTCCAGAAGCACCTTTGTATTCCGGCTGTCGCTACATTGTCACAGTTCACGATTTAATTCCTTTGCGATTTCCCCAACGGTTTTCTCGTTTAACAGCTTATTTCCGCTACTACATACCGCAGGTTTTGCGACAAGCAGAACACATTATTTGCGATTCTCAAGCAACGGCGGCAGATGTTGCTAAATTTTTCCAAATTCCGCGTAAAAAGATGACCGCCATTCCCCTAGCTTGCGATAATATTAATTTTAGATATCTCGACTTGCCAACCAAAAATTATTTTCTTTATACCGGCAGACACGATCCTTATAAAAACTTGGAAAGATTAATTGCTGCATTTGCGACTTTGCCCGATCGCGCAAATTACGAATTGTGGCTAGCAGGGCCTCCCAATGCCTACACGCCGCAGTTGACAGCACAAGTTGAAGAATTAGGTTTACAATCTTTGGTAAAGTTTCTCGGTTACGTTCCCTATTCTCAATTGCCCCTACTGATGAATCAGGCGATCGCCCTAGTTTTCCCTACACTTTGGGAAGGATTCGGCTTACCAATTTTAGAAGCAATGGCTTGCGGCACACCCGTCATTACATCCAACCTGTCATCGATGCCAGAAGTCGCCGGAGATGCCGCATTATTAGTCAATCCTTACAGCGTCCCAGAAATAGCCGAAGCCATGCAAATACTAGCCACAGATTCAAAAGTGCGATCGAACTTAAAAACTGCTAGTTTAGCCAGATCATCTCAATTTAGCTGGCACAAAACCGGAAAAGCAACCGCCAACATCTTACAACAATATCTTTAAATCTTCCCTCTCTTCCTTTCTCCTCTCTGCGTCCTCTGCGCCCTCTGCGGTTAAATAAAAAAAATCCCAGCCCAAAACCGCAATCTACATATTATCCCATGCCCAATCCCCAATCCAACCTACTAATCAACCTCTCCTTCCTAATTTCCAAACCAACCGGGTTAGCCATCTACGCCAAAAACCTATTTCCCCACCTAAAATCCCTCAACCCAACATTACTAACAGCAGAAAATTTTCCCAATAATAACTGCTACCAAATCCCCCCAAACCTAACACCAGAACAAGGAACCAAAGGACACATCAACCGATTGCTGTGGACACAAACCCAACTCCCCAAAATTTACAAACAGCTAAAATCTAACCTGTTATTTTCCCCAATTCCCGAAGCTCCTTTATTTGCAGGTTGCCGCTATATAATTACAGTACATGACTTGATAGCGCTGCGATTTCCCCGCCGCTTCGATCCTCTGACACCTTACCACCGCTACTACATTCCCCAAGTGCTGCGGCAGGCTCAACACGTCATTTGTGACTCTGAATCAACTGCCAAAGATATCGCTAATTTTTGCAAGATTCCTACTAATTTAATTACGTCAATTTTCCCCGGATACGATACCAGTTTTTTCCGTTTTCTCGACTTACCAACAAGCAATTATTTTCTTTATATCGGCCGCCATAATCCTTATAAAAACGTGCAGCGAGTTGTAGCAGCCTTTGCTGCTTTGCATCATAATTCAGAGTACGAATTGTGGATAGCAGGTTCGGAAGACAAACGCTATACGCCGCTGCTGAAGGCGCAGGTTCAAGAATTGGGATTGGTCGATAAAGTAAAATTCCTAGATTACCTCCCCGCAGCCGACTTGCCCAAAGTCATCAACCAAGCGATCGCCCTGGTTTTCCCCAGTCTTTGGGAAGGATTCGGCCTCCCGGTACTCGAAGCAATGGCCTGCGGCACTCCTGTCATCACCTCTAACCTGTCTTCCATGCCAGAAGTGGCGGGGGACGGCGCCTTATTAGTCAACCCCTACAGCGTCGAGGAAATTGCCTCTGCTATGCAAGAGCTTGCAGTCGATGCCAAAGTTCGATCGCACTTGCGGGAGCTCGGTTTAGCCAGAGCAAAACAATTTAGCTGGGAAAAAACAGGCTTGGAAACTGCTGCTATTCTCGATCGATATATTTAACGAACAAAAGCGAACAGCACAACACGGATTTGGACACGGATACACGGATGAGTCGGGGAGCACTCAAAACAGGGCGGGCACTCAAGGCACCGCCCCTACAAGCCTTTTACTTATTGATACCCAACTGATCGCCGCGCTTGTACTGCTGATAAGCAGCAAAAAACAGCCCCGACAGAGTAACAAAGATTAGACCCAGAACAATACCTGAAAGCAGCGGTTCTACCATGAGAGCTCCTTAACGTTAAGATTTAACAACCTATTTTTAATATTACCAGCACTTACACAGATGAATTTTCCAAAAAGCGCCCTTCCGGGAGTATTAGATCTTGCTCTCCCCGCTGCGAACGATTAAGCTATGTTATGAGAAATAAATTTTCTTGTAGATACTATTTTTAATTGAACTCCTTTGAATAACCAACTTGCCAGGAATGAAATTAAAAACCCGATCGAGCGACTTGCCATCTTTGCGCTAGCGGTGTTGCTTGCCATCATCTTGGCGACGATCGCAATTCGTCACTTTCAAGTCGCCGATCCTTACGTCAAAAGCGTACTATCCCTAACGGGCAACCCGTTTCAGGGTTCCGCCATCTTTCAAATGAACTGTGCGGGTTGTCATATATCGGTTTCAGACAGTCAAGTCGGGCCCAACTTGCACGGAGTTTCCGAGCGCAAATCCGAATTCGATCTGATCCGGCAAGTCACCAGCGGACAAACCCCACCAATGCCGCAGTTTCAACCGAGTCCGCAAGAAATGGCAGACTTGCTGAAGTATCTCGAACAAATTTGACCAAAGAAGGGGAACGGAATTCGTTCCCCTTCTTTGGCTGATCCTCGAAACCCATGCTTAGAGGTACTGCTTCCCGCTAGTCCCTCTCTGCTGGGACGGCAGGCAAGTGTATGCTCGGTTTTAAGTGCCGAGTTTGATCTGCGGACTAAACCAGCAAGTTAAAACTCTGAGCCGATAACTGGCTCGGCTGCACGCCCGTTAGTATAGCCAAAATCTGGTCGCTGTTGGCGATTCCGATCGCCGTCGAGCCATTAGTTTCGGTCAATGACAGTTGATTGAAGTCCAAGCCTCCCAGCAACTCGATCGAATCAACTCCTGCGGAGAAGTTGAAAATCGTGTCAATTCCTCCGCCCGCTGACAAGACAAAGCCATTGCTGCCACTGCCGCCGACGAGGGTATCGCTGCCAATGCCGCCAAAGAGCAAGTCATCGCCGGTGTCAGCAAAAAGCAAATCATCGCCGCTGCCGCCAATTAAGGTATTGTTACCCTCGCCGCCGCAGAGAGTGTCATTGCCTTGATCGCCAAATAGCACGTCGTCGCCAGCGCCTCCCAACATTACGTCATCGGCTTTGCCCCCGTACAATATGTCATTGCCTTCGTCGCCAGAAAGAGAGTCGTTGCCACGATTGCCATAAATCGTATCGTTACCGCGATCGCCAAAAATCAGGTCAAACCCTTTGCCACCAAAGAGAGTATCGCTATCGATGCCTCCGTAGACAGTATCGTTGGCTATATTGCCATTGATATAGTCACCGCCCCCTCGGCCAAAGATCAAATCGTTGCCGCCCAACCCAAAGATAGAGTCATTAGCGACACTACCGACGATCGTATCGTCGCCGTTAGGGCCATTGATCACATTACCCGCTGAAGAAGTGCCCGCCTCATTGGGAGTAGCGATCCTGGGGAAGTTCTCAGGGCAAACCAAATCTGTCGGTACAGGTGGTGTCGGCGTCGGCGTCGGTACAGGTGGTGTCGGCGTCGGCGTCGGTACAGGTGGTGTCGGCGTCGGTACAGGTGGTGTCGGCGTCGGCGTCGGTTCAGGCGTCGGCGTCGGAGTCGGCGTCGGTTCAGGCGTCGGCGTCGGAGTCGGCGGCGTCGGCGTGGGTACAGGTGGCGGTGGCGGCGGCGTCGGAGTCGGCGGCGGCGTCGGCGTCGGAGTCGGCGCTGGGAAGTTCCCGAAGTTGATGCCGCTGACAATAGCGCCTGAAGTTAGGGTGATGTCGGCCGGTTCGGGTGTGCTTTGGGTGAACCCAGGTTGGTTGACTTCCCTGACGCGGTACGTTCCCGGCGTTAGGTTCGCGAACAGGTAGTTGCCACTGTTGTCTGTGGTAGTAGTAACAGGAGCAGGAGCAGTTCCAGCTACGACATTGGTTAACTGAATTTGGAAATTGGGTAAACCCGGTTCTCCAGCATCCTGAGTGCCATTGTTGTTGCTGTCTTGGAACTTCAGACCTTGGATCGCCCCGGGTTGGGGCAGGAAGTTGCCGAAGTCAATGCCCGTGATGTTATCTCCACCTGTTACCGTAACGGGGGCGGGGTTGGGGGTCGTCTGCGTCCAGCCATTTTGCTGGACTTCCCTTACCTGGTAAGTACCTGCGGGTATATCTCGCAGAGTGTAGTTGCCCGCTGCATCAGTGATGGTAGTCGGTTCGCCCTGCTGAAAGATGCCATCGGGATTGATACTGTCGAGGAATATTTGCCAGTTACCTAGCCCCAATTCTCCGGCATCCTTAAGGCCGTTGTTGTTGAGGTCATTGAATTTTTGACCGCTAATAGTGCTCGACTGGAAGTTGCCGAAGTTGATATTAGCGATGTCTTGACCGCTGGTGACAGTGATGTCATCCGGGTCGGGGGTAGTTTGCGTCCAAGCAGGCTGCAAGACTTCCCGCACCTTGTAGGTTCCTGCTGATAAATCGAGGAATTGGTAGTTGCCGGCGGCATCGGTGAGGGTGTTCGGTTCCCCGGTGTCGAGAGTGCCGTTATCGTTGGTATCGAGGAAGAATTGCCAGTTGGCAAGCCCTAGTTCCCCGGTATCTTGTACCCGGTTGTTGTTGAGGTCATTGAACTTCAGACCGCTGATGCTATTGGGCTTGAAGTTGCCGAAGTTGTTGTTTTGGGAGTCGGTACCGCTAGTGACGGCGATCGTAAACGCGCCGGAAAGAGTAGGCGTGGCTGCATTGACGGGCGGCACAGTTTGCGTCCAGCCTGTTTGTGGCACTTCCCGCACTGTATAAGTGCCGGCTGTAAGGTCGTCGATCTCATACTGACCCGTAGCATCGGTGATTTCGCTTTCTTCATCAGCATCGAAGGTGCCGTTATTGTTGGCATCCACGTAGATTGTCCAGCCTCCTAGGGGTTGTTCTGCTGGCGCATCTTGGATGCCATTTTTGTTGAGATCGTTAAATTTAATCCCGCTGATTTTGCCCAACTGGAAGTTGCCGAAGTTTTGAGCCGTAATATTTGTGCCGCTGACCGGGTTAATTGGATAAAAAGTCGGGCCTGCGGTTTGTGAGAAACCAGTCGGTACGTCTTCTCTCACAAAGTGCCGACCGGAGCCAACGTTGGCAAAGCTATACGTTCCAGCCGCTGCTGGCGCTGTATCGGTAACTTGAGAGGCGATTTCCGTATCACCGCTATCTAAAGTGCTGTTATCGTTAGTATCTTTGAACAAGCGAATGGTAGTGCCGTTGAGCGGGGTGTCGTCAGCAGAGAAGCCGTTGCCTGTGAGGTCGGTGAATTTGGTGCCGCTAACGGTGATGTTTTGGAAAACGCCGAAGTTTTGACCGGTGACGGGAGTACCGCTTTGGGCACTAACGAGAATGGCGGCAGCGGGGAAAGAGATGCTGGAGTTGGCTGGGGCAGTGGCTTGTATCAGGTAATTGCCGGGGCCTATCTCCGAGAATGTGTAATCTCCTGCTCCCGCAGTGGTTTGTGCAGTGCCGACAACAGTATCTGTGCCGACTTCTAGCGTGTTGTTGTTGTTGGTGTCTTTGTATAAGTTAACTGTGATGCCGTTTAATACGGTGTCATCGGGCGTGAAGCCGTTGCCCGCGAGATCGGTGTAGGTTTTGCCTGCGATCGATGTTTTCTGGAAATTACCGAAGTTGGCACCCGTGACATTAACAATACCCGTATTTGCCGGAGTCGGGCCGAGGGTCTGCACCCAAGCAGTCGCAGGGGTTCCATCGGGTGGCGCTTCTGTAATCGGAGTATCTGTTTTTACGTCGCGGATGATGTAAGTGCCGTCGGCTGCGGTAGTAGTGCTCTTCGTGCCTACAGAAATCACCCAGCCCGGAAGACCTGGTTCAGTAGCCGCGGCACCTTGGAGGCTATCCCCGTTAAGGTCGTTGAATTTAACGCCTGTGACGATCGGGCCGTACTCGTAGGCGCCGATATCAACACTAGCGCCGATCGTCCGGGGAAAGCCAGCACCCCGCTGGTCAGTTGCCCCGGCAGCCGCAGCCGCCGCGGCGTCGCCGCCATCGATCGCCGGATTAGGAGTTGCAGTGCTGTCAGCCAAAGCATAAGTCAGGGGAACGCCTGTAGCCTGGTTCAATTCTGCGGTAGGGGCGATGACATTTGCTAGAGGAACTGTCAGTTGCTGAGCTACAGGTAAATTGCTGCCAGCAACATTCCCGATCAAATTGTTGATACTGGTGGCCGCGAAAGAGGTTCCGAACACGTCAGGATTCGCGCCGCCCAAATTCCCGGCGACGATCGAATTTAGGACATTCACAGTACCGCCGTTAGTAGCAATGCCCCCGCCCACAGCAACAGCAGGGGCAGTAGCAGTAGCAGTGTTAGCAGTGATGGTGTTGTTAGTCAGAGTTGCTGTAGCGCCACTGTTGACAAAAATCGCAGCCCCCGCGCCCTGGCCCGCTGTCGCCCCCGCACCGCCAGCCGCGCCTCCGGTTGCTGTGTTGTTGAACAAAGTGCTGTTGTTCAGGGTCAAACTACCACTATTAACAAAAATTGCGCCTCCCAAACCAGCACCGCCGCCGCCGCCGGCTGGGCTGCCGACGCCGCCCGGGGTGAAAGCTCCGACTGTCGTGCTGCCTCCGCCTGCGGTACCGAAGCCGCCTCCGCCTCCGAAGCCCCCGACACCGCCGTTGCCGCCAACACCGCCGCCGCCGCCTCCTCCTCCTCCTCCGAAGCCACCAGCGCCGCCAATGCCCCCAGGGCCTGCTGCACCTACTGTGCCAGTGCCTGCGGCGCCACCAGCGCCGCCAGCGCCGCCGCCGCCGCCTCCTCCTCCGAAGCCGCCCGGACCGCCAGCGCCGCCAGCGCCGCCCGTACCGCCGTTAGTCCCGCCGGTACCAGCGCCGCCCGTACCGCCAGCGCCGCCGGGGCCGCCGTTAAGACCGGTACCGGGCAATCCGCCACCGCCAGCGCCGCCGTTGCCGCCCGTACCGCCCGTACCACCCTCAGCGCCGATGCTTGGCAACCCGGTGAGGCCAGTTTGACCTGGCCCGCCTGCAGAAACGAAGGGAAACAGGCCTGCAAAATCGGTGTTGCCGCCTGGGCCTGCGACTGCAGGAGCGACGGGGGGCGCGCTGCCCGCGCCGCCCGTCGCGCTGTTGCCAGTAAAGGTCACGCTGTTAACTGTGACAGTGCCGCTGTTGATAAATAGTGCGCCGCCCATGCCGGCTGCACCGCCGCCGCCACCTGTGCCTGCAGCGCCTGTAGATATGCCGCCGGTAATTGTCAGGTTGGAAAATGTGACTGGGGTAGTGGTGCTGTCGATGAAGAAGCCCCGGTTATTGCCGAGATCTAGGGTGAAACCGCCGCCGGTAAAGGTGATAGGGGTAGAAATCCTGGGCAGAACCTGTCCGGGCGCAAAGGTGATGTTGCCGGTGATGGCGATCGTGTCTGCATTGGGCAAAGCGTTAGCCAGAGTTATCGCATCTTGGAGTTCGCCAAATGTGGCGACCAAAACTGCACTGTAAGCTTCCCTCGCCTCAGCCGAAAATGCCAAAGGTGTTTCTATTTTGCCCGTAGTTACTTCGAGTTCCCAGTCTCCACCCAACGCAGCATTCCCAGTTAAGTTATCGGAAGCAGCAATATTTGCACCCGTGAGCTGGCTCAGCCTTTCCACGAAAGCCACACCTGCTTCTGTGGCGCCGACGTTGCAACCGTAAAGCAGAATTTCGGGTTTAGCTGTAATTGGAGAGTTCGAGTTTGCTTCGACTGCTGGCAAAGCAAACCATGTTTCTAAATAATTGCGGTAGCTTTCAATGTTGCACAGATTTAGTTCTGTGCCCCCCAGTTGCAAGCTGGCTGCTGCGCCGTGAGACAAAATGTGGACGGCTGCAATGTTTTGCCGCTGTTTCAGTGTTTCGGCAATTTGCTCCATCCCGTCGCGATCGGCATTCAGAATAACAATTTCTGTATCGGGATTGACCGTTTTTGTTAAACTTTCGCAATCTTTAACTTGTGAATCTGCAAAAACTATCTGGTGTTTCCGTTCTTTATATAGTTCCACGTTCAAATTCTCCTGGTACACACACATCAAATTCATATCACAAACCAACCGCAGCAGCGATGGATCTTTTTCCGGTGCGAATGAGAGTCGATCGCCCTTAATTTCACCTAAATTGAATATTGACAAAAACCTTTTTTTATGCTTCCCTGCCCTAACTGAGTTAGTTTGATTGTTTAGAAGTTTTAAAGGGGGATATTGTTCCGGCTGTTACACCAATGTTTGAGAAGACTTGCGCGCTGTTTATTGATATGCCAGAGAGGGAGAAAACAGCAGATTTTATAAAAATTCTCAATCGCATAGTTAACTGACGACGCTCGATATTTGTTAATCAAGAGTCATCAGTCACGGTTATTAGCTGTAAGCTGGTGTGATTTGCTAGTGGTTAGCTGCTGAATGATCTGTAGGTGCGATCGACCAACCGCCCTCAAATGGCTTGGTAGTAAGGAATCCAAGTTCTCTGAGTTTTATGAAGGCTTGCATTCCTTACTAGAACCTTGATCACTGTTATTTTACAGGAAGAGATAGGCTGACTCATGACTAACATTCTTGGAGACTATTAGACTCAATAAATCTGCTCGAAGAAAGAAAATTAGGTGTGTCAGTCCCGAATATTAGCTACTCTTCCAGGTTTGTTCGTCAAAGACTCACTAATTACCAAGTTTCTTCATCCGGGTTATTGGAATTGCTCCAGATTTCCACATCTAAATCATTGAGATAAATCAGAGCCGTTTCAATCTGTTTACTTGTACCGTTAAGTTCCAAGTCAAACCAACCATCATCTAAAGTTTTGACACCCAACAAAGCGGCCTTAAAATTCACGGTCAAACCGTATTCAGAAATCAGGTGAGAGATTACAGGTTCCTGATGATATTCTTTAGGAACACGAATGCGAATGCGGGTTTGAGTTGGTCTGCTGTCAGCACTATCAGATTTTGGAATATCTGATTCTTGGGTTCTGTGAAAATTGCCGATCGCCTCAAATTGAGATTCGCTAGTGTTGTGAGCTAACATTTGGGACTCCTAATTTTTGTTTCAGTTTACACTTTGCACTAATATGTTGTAGGGTGGGTAGCTGTGAGATTTTCGAGCTTCCCACTAGATTGTCGATAGCGCCACCCCCATACTAATGACTAACAATTTCGCACCCTAAAGCCTCATGACTGGTGATTATTCTTCAACTTCTTTGATTCTAGTTTTTCGTTCTAAAATCTCCTTAAGCACAAGGGTGACAACTGCTAAAAGACCGAGAACTACCGCAGCCGAAAATGCGGCTTGCGTCGCGTACTGCTTGTAAGCATCCTCTACAAACAAAGGCAAAGTTTGCGTTTTTTTAGCAATATTTCCCGACACCACAGAGACGGCTCCAAATTCTCCCATTGCTCTAGCATTGGTCAAAATTACTCCGTAAAGCAATCCCCAGCGAATACTGGGAAGCGTGACATTCCAGAAAATTTGCCAGTCATTTGCTCCCAAAGTTTTCGCTGCCTCTTCTTGATCAGTTCCCACTTCTTCCAAAACAGGAATTACTTCGCGCGCCACAAAAGGCAAGGTAACAAAAGCAGTAGCCAGCACCATTCCAGGGAAGGCAAAAATAACCCTGATATTGGCCGCCTCCAGCCACGGCCCGAACCATCCCAGCCGACCGTAAAGCAGTACAATCATTAAACCTGCAACTACGGGAGATATGGCAAAAGGCACGTCTAAAAGGCTGATTAATAGCGTGCGCCCCCGAAATTTATTGCGGCCGATTACCCAGGCTGCACACAAACCGAATACTGTATTTATAGGCACAACTATCAGAGAAATTACCAGGGTAAGTTGCGCTGCGTGCAGAAAATCGGGTGAGGTTAAGTTAGACAAAAATGGCTCAAATCCCTTTCTGAAAGCTTGATAAAAAACGTTGAGAGTAGGGATAAATAAGACCAGAGCAAGATAGCCGATCGCAATTCCGATTAAAGTTGGTTTTACCCAAGCTTTTTCTTGACGCCGGCTAGAACCTGCGGGCGGAAATTTGTAATCAGCGGGTGAATTGATATTAGCCGTCATAGCGTCTTCTCCATGCTTGTAAGAGATTAATGGCGAACAGCATTGCCAGGGAAATAGCTAACATGACAGTGCCGATAACGGTTGCTCCTGCATAGTCGTACTGTTCCAATCTTTGAAAAATTAATACTGGTGCGATTAAATCTTTGAAAGGTATGTTAGAAGCTACAATTACAGTAGAGCCGTACTCGCCTACCGCTCGCGAAAAGCCGAGTGCTACTCCTGTTAAAATAGAAGGAAATAGCGGCGGTAAAACTACTCGCCAGAAGGTTTCAAATTGAGAAGCACCTAAACACCAAGCTGCTTCTTCGATCTCTTTTTCCATCTCGTTTAAAACTGGCTGTACGGTTCTAACTATAAATGGCAAGGAAATAAATATCATCGCTATACCTACGCCCAAGCGAGTAAAGGATATCTTGATTCCCAAAGGTGCAAAAAGCGAACCAATCCAGCCGTTATCGCTGTAAACTGTGGCGAGGGTTAAACCTGCGACGGAGGTGGGCAGTGCAAAGGGTAAATCGACGACTGCATCTATAATCCGTTTTAAGGGAAAGTCGTAGCGGACTAATACCCAGGCAATTAATGTGCCGAATACTCCGTTAATTAATGCCGCAATTAATGCCGTAAAGAAGGTGACATCGTAGGCGGAAAGGGCGATCGGACTGGTGGCAATTTTCCAAAATTCGGCGGGGTTTGCTGTGCTGGCTTTCAGTAGCATTGCTGCAACTGGGAGCAATAGCATTAAGCTGAGGTAGCCTAGGGTGATGCCCCAAGGTAAGGTGATTTTGCCGATCGCCCTTTTGATATTTTCGATCGGAGATTGAGGGTTACTGATTGCAGATGATTCAGCCATAAGTGAATAGTTTTGAGTTGGAAAGAATAATTGCGCTCCGGGGCTGGTTTTACCAAAAATAATTGCCTAAAACCAATCATCTCGTAAACCCGCCCCGGCCACTACTGTCTAATTGAACCTTGAATTTTGTCAAAAATAGCTCCGTCAGCGAAGAATTGCTTCTCTATTTCTCCCCAACCTCCTAAGTCTTGAGCTGTAAATAGGTTTTTGACGGGCGGAAATTTTTGGGCAAATTCTGGTTCCGCCGCTACTGTCGCATCTACTGGGCGGAAGCCGGCTTTGGCAAATTCTCGCTGAGCTTCTGGGGTGTACAGAAATTTGACAAATGCTTCGGCGACTTCGCGAGTACCGTGTTTATCAACGTTTTTATCGACAATGGCAATCGGATTGTCGATCGAAACATTGACTTCAGGAATACTATAAGTTGGTTTTTCGCCTTTCTGACCTGCCAGAAGAATCTCGTTTTCGTAGTTGATTAAGGCGTCCCCTTGACCTTGTTTGAAAAATACGTCAGTAGCTTCGCGGGCATCTTTAGTCATAATCGGGACGTTTTTGTAGACTTTGCTAGTAAAGTCTAATGCTTTGGTTTCGTCTCCTCCGGTTTTAACAACCGAGCCCCAAAGTGCGAGGAAATTCCAGCGGGCAACGCCTGATGTTTTGGGATCGGCAGTAATCAGCTTCACTCCATCTTTGCTTAAATCTTCCCAGGTTGTGATGCCTTTGGGATTGCCATCGCGGGTGACTATTGCTGCTACGGATTTGCTGACTATCCCTTCGTTGGGGACTTCTTTTTCCCACCCAGGCTCAATTAGTCCGGCTTTTTCGATTCTTTGAGTGTCGAAGGCTAGGGCTAGATGTACGATGTCTGCTTCTAAACCATCAATTACGGCCCGAGTTTGGGAACCGGAACCGCCGTAGCTTTGGTTGAAGGTGACGGTTTGGCCTTTTTCTTTTTTCCATTGTTCTACGAATTTGGGAATTATCGCTTCGTGGGCCGCTTTGGTGACGGCGAAGGATACTAGGGTTAATTCTACGTTGCCTTTGTTGGCTGCTGGGGTAGCACCGCCTGGAGTGGCTGCGGGGTTGTTAGTGGTTCCCTGGCCGCAGGATGCAACGGCCAGACTTAAAGTTACTCCCACTAAAAATAGCGACACAAATCTTTTCAGCGCAGTCAATGATTTATTTGTGCTGGCTGATGGCTGTTGCGGCCAGTGAAGGTGTTGAGTTAAGCGTTGCCACGGGCTCATTATATTTGTTCCTCTAGGAAAAGTACGGTTATTAGGTCGGAATACCGTAATTATGGTTGTGAAGTACGATTATAGACAAGAGCGAGTGAAATGGCAACAAAAAAAACGAATTTGGTAAACTCAGGGTCGATCGCATATCCTGAAGTCTTTTCCGTCGGTGTTTTCGATTCAGATTCGGGGTAAAATGTAAAGTGTATAAATAAATATTATTATTAAGTTAAGGTGCTAAGCTGGCGCGGCTGCACGATACGCCTGCATGATTCTCCTTACATATACAATCGGCCGATCGCCCAAATCTAATATCCCTGCCAAGAGTCCCCGCCCCAGCGAGATATGCCTGACTCGCGCGATCGTCCTTAAGTAAGAAAAAGTTTTAACTGGTATGTCCTTACCCCGCCCAGTCTCAGACACCCTAATTGAACTGTTGAAGCCTGTAGCCTCTGAATTGGGAGAAAGATTGGGAGCAAGCGCTGTCAACGAACGCTATGCAGAAATTGAGCCGTCTGGTTCTTCAGCTTTGAACCAGCAAATCAAAAAAGACCCCCGCTGGATTAAAGCACAAGTGAGATATTTGCAGCGGCAGCAGGCCAGAGAACAAGAATTAATCGCGATCGCCGACGCAGAAGAAAGGGTAAAGGAAGAACGGGCTAACCGAATTAAGGCACAAGAAGTAAGAGATAAGCGGGCAATTAGCCGACTTTGCCGCGACTTAATGCGGGAGTTTCAATCAGAAGCAATTCGAGTTAAGCTGAACGAAATTCAAACTATTTGGGACAGAGACAACTGGTTTTCTAATTTGAGCAGGCAGGAAACTGAACAGATTTTGCAGCAGCAGCAGCACCGCTTGCTGCTGTTAGTTGCTCCCGCAAAAATTAGCGAAGATTGCCCCGATTCGTTTCGCCACAATCTGAATATCGAGCTGCCGGCTAAGTTAAGAGCTTTTTTGAACCAGCACTACCCCCCGCATGGAGAGTTGTGCCCGGTTCAGTTTTACGGAGACTATTTCAAAAAATCCATTTCTGATATTGATGTGGAGCGGTTGCAGACTGTGTTGTCTCCCGTACCGACAGCTATACTGTACAGCGATATCAGCGATTATGAAGTTAATTTTCATGTGGGTTTTTGGGGAGTTATCAATCAGAGCGTTTCTCTAGTGGCGATGCAGCCTTGGAACTGGGAAGAGGTTTATAACCAGTTGGAGGCGGAGGGGAAAGATAAAAAGCTGAGCCTGCGGATTATTCGGCAAATAATTGTGACTATTCACAAGTTATTGGCTGCTTTTTTAGCTGATTTGTATTATTTAAATATCGATTTTACTCACGAACCTCAGTTATTTAAATTAGAGGCGGAATTTGCTCATGAATGGTTTTCTAAAGATTGGGCCCAACCGTATATTGAAACTCTTAAAGAAATTCAGGAGCAGCAGCGAATAGTCTATAAGGGAGAGATGCGGCGGCTGGCGCTGCGAGAGGCGAAAGCTAGGGCGGAACGCCAGCGTTTGGAGGAGGCTGAACTCAAACGCAGAGAGGAAGCTGAGGCGGCTGCTAAGCGGGTGAAGGAATTAGCCCACAAATTAAAACATCAGAAATGGCGGTGTGTATATACGGTGCCAGGACATTCATCGTTTGTGAATTCTCTGGCGATTAGCCCTGACGGCAAAATTTTGGCTAGCGGTAGTTGGGATAAAACTATTAAGATTTGGAATTTAGAAACAGCGGAATTAATTGGCACTCTGACGGGACATTCCGATCGCGTAAATTCGGTTGCTATTAGCTATGACGGAAAAATGTTGGTCAGCGGCAGTTCGGACGAAACAATTAAGTTTTGGAATTTGCATAGCGGCGATTTGCTGTGTACTTTTCCCGGACATTCTATGGAGGTGAATTCGGTGGCGATTAACCCGAAGCGCCCGGTAATTGCTAGCTGCGGCGGGGCTGATAATACGATTAAGCTTTGGAATTTGCGGAGTGGTGAGTTGCTGCGGACTTTGAAGGGTCATTCTGACAATGTGAATGCGGTGGTTTTTAGCCCGGACGGTAAAATATTGGCGAGTGGCAGTTCGGATGCGACGAGTAAGGTTTGGGATGTGGAAAGCGGCAAGTTGCTGCGGACTCTTTCGGGGTTGAATGTTGGGGTGAATTCTGTGGCGATCGCGCCAGACGGTCAGATTCTTGCTAGCGTGAGCAATGATTATACGATTAAGCTGCGGAATTTGCACACGGGCAGTTTGTTGCGGATTTTAAATACTCATTATGCGAAGGGAAAGGGTGTAACGAATTTAGGAACGAATGAGGCGCTGCATATTTTGCAAAATTATGTGAGTCGGGGCGATTCGGTTGCTATCAGTGGGGACTGTTTGACTTTGGTGAGTGGCTGCGATGATAATACGATTAATATTTGGAATTTGCAGACGGGGGAGTTGTTGAGCAGTCTTAAGGGACATTCGGGTACGGTGTACTCGGTGGCGATCGCACCTTCGGGCAATTTGCTCGCTAGCGGCAGTGCGGATCAGACGATCAAGATTTGGCGCTGCGATTAGTCAAGGGGCAGTTGGCAGTTGGCAGTTGGCAAAGATGATTTTGGTTCAGCCTTTGTGGGTACGGCTTTTGGGCGAATTTGAAAAAAAAATGGCTGGGGGGGTTGCGCTAATGACTGTATATTTGCTATATTAGTTTTTGTTGCTGGTGTAACTCAGTTGGTAGAGTAGCTGATTTGTAATCAGCCTGTCGCAAGTTCGAGTCTTGTCACCAGCTTATTTTAGGAAATAAAGGCTAGATAAAACTTCTAGCCTTTATTTTTTTTGCCTCGCGGGCGATCGTCTCACGGCGCTTGTCACCCGCCTCAGCAATTTTGATTGTTAACGTAATCTTTTTTCCAAAAATAGAAATATCTAGAGCTATATTGAATCTGGCGATCGCCAACTTGAGCGTCTGATTATCAAGTTTGATTAAATGTTAGCAACTCAGGTTAGCAAGCTATTCTAAACTAAATTTGTCAGCACTGTACCGGAGCAGCGAAATGTCCCCTTGGGTAAAAGATCCACATTCAGGCGGAGTTAAAATCCCTCCGGCAGTTCAAGAACGGGTGAAGCAGCGTATTCTCGATTATGCTGCTGCTAACTACGCTGGTAAGTACACTCGCCTAGGCATCCGCTTTCGCAGTCAGTTTTGTTACATTGATGCCTATACAGAACCTGATGTCCCCCTAGATTTTCCGAGCAAAGAGCTTCGCATATCTCGTGAAGAATATTTAGAACGAAAGCGAAATACCCCCCTTCACCTGTGTCGGCTGCGTTACTTTAGTGATGAAGAAGCTTGGACTCTGGGGTTTTACGCCTATAGCAGTGAAAAATACGAGCCTTGTATGTTCAGAAATGGCAGTTTCTACGGTACGCCTGAAGAAGCCTTTGATATCTCTTCTATGTACTTGCAATAACCCAAAATGAGCGAATATCAATATTACGAGTTTCAAAGCGTCGATCGACGTTTGACTCAATCCGAACAAGAAGCACTCAGCCAACTCTCTAGTCGCGCGCAAATCAGCTCTAGTAGAGCTATTTTTGTCTATAGCTATGGAGACTTACCGGGCCAAGAAAAACAATTATTAATCAAATATTTCGATGCTATGTTTTACATAGCTAATTGGGGATCATTACAACTAATGTTTCGTTTTCCCAAAGGTTTGATTGATATTGAACTGATGCAGAAATATTGCGTTGAAGATATAGTTGAGGTTTCGGAAATTAATAATTTTGTCATTTTAGAGATTTCTATTAATGAGGAAGAAGGTTTTGATGGGTGGATAGAGGGAGAAGGAAATTTATCCTCTTTGATAGGTTTGCGCCAGGAAATTTTGCAGGGAGATTATCGTTTACTTTATTTGGCTTGGCTGAAAGGGATTACCTATCTTGATGAACTCGACGACGAAGATGAAGATGAGCGAGATGATGATGATGAAAATGATGATGCAAATGATGATCGAGAAGGACTAGAGCCACCTGTTCCTCCTAATTTCGGTAAGTTATCTTCATCGTTACAGGCTTTTATCGATATTTTTGAACTGGATGAGCATCTACTGAAAGCTGCAATTAGTGCGAGTGTTACTAAAGATTCAATTCCCGAAAGTAGCATCAAAGAAGCTATCAAAAAACTTGAACGTTCTGAAGTTGATACTTTTTTACTACGGTTACTCAAGGAAGAATCTAATCTGTCTATTGAATTGGGTAAGAAATTATCAGAAATAATAGAAGTTAGGCAAGAGGAAAATCCCGGAAAACGAACAATTAGTCAGCTTTTAGCAAGCGCAAAAAAGGAAGAAAAAAAGGAAGAATACAGAATAGAACAGGAAGCTAAAGCTGCACGAATCAGAGAATTAGAAGCTTTGGCTAAGCGAGAAACGGCTGCTTGGGAAGATATAGACGCTCTTATTCAAAAAGGAACTTCTAAATCTTACGACGAAGTAGTGCCGTTACTTTTAAAACTCCGAGATTTGGCGGATTATCAAAAGCAGCAAATTAAGTTTTTAACACGGCTTCAACAACTGCATAATAAATATAGCAGTCGCTCTGGATTGAAAAGACGTTTGCTTAAGGCGAATTTATAATCCAATACGCTGGGGAGAGGACTATTTATTGCTCGGAGATCCCCCTAAATTCCCCCTTAAAAAGGGGGACTTTGATGCAGCTATTTTCCCGCCCTTTTTAAGGGGGATCTGGCTTAACTAAACCTATTGAATTTTACCTAATACAGCGCAGGCTTTTTTCAACCAGGCGATTGTTGCTGAATCAAGTACGGGTTCCAGTTTCTCGACTACCGAAGCATGATAATTATTCAACCATGCTAGTTGAGTCTTTGACAGTCGATCGACATTTATTAATTTGCGCTCAAACGGAATATACGTCAGCGATTCAAATCCGTACCAAACGGTACCGTTTTTGGATGGCATTTCCCTGACAACATAGAGATTTTCGATGCGAATTCCGCCCCATCCCGGTTCGTAATATCCCGGTTCGATGCTCGTTACCATTCCCGCTTCCAGGGGATACTGCACAAATTTGCTGATGCCGTTTGGCCCTTCGTGACCGGCTAAAAACGCGCCGACTCCGTGCCCTGTACCGTGTCCGTAGTCTAGCTGTTCTTGCCATAATACCGCACGGGCGATCGCATCTAATTGCGCTCCCGTTGTTCCTTTGGGGAATTGCTGCATTGCACAGTTGATGTGCGCGATTAAGACTGTTGTGTAGTGTTCTATTTGTAGCGCCGTCGGTTCTCCGATACTTACTGTTCTCGTATCGTCGGTTGTACCTGCTAAATATTGCGCCCCTGAGTCCAATAACAGCAGTTCCCCCGGTTTTAAAGTTATTTCTGGGCTGGGGGTTCCATAATGTACGATCGAGCTATTGGCTCCCGCACCGGCGATCGTTCTAAAAGTTAAAGTCTGAAAATCTGTTTCTTCTTGGTAAAATTTTTCGATGCTTTCTTTGACATCAAACTCTGTCACTACTTTACCATTTTCTAGCTGTTCTGTCAACCACTTTAAAGCCAAAGTTTTCGCTCGACTTGCTTTGAAATTGGCTGATTTCATCTGCTCAATTTCTACGGTATTTTTGCGAGCCTTCATCCCTTCTACCGGATGTGTCTCAAAAACTATTTCGATGTTGTAAAACTGCGCTTCTTGATGGTTTAATATTAACTGGTACGTGCCTGCTGTGCTGTGTTTCGGGTCTAAAAGTACCCGAACTTTATGTGGCAAATTTACGCAATTTTCTAATGTATGCGGATAGTCTGCGTAGGGAAGCAAAGTTACATCCGCCCGCAATTCTTGCTTGATTTCTAGCGAAATTCGTTCGGGATTTGTAAACAAAAACGCTGAATCTTTGGTGACAATGGCATAGGAGATGAAAATGGGAATGTGGGGAATATCCGAGCCTCGGAGATTGAACAGCCACGCTATTTGATTGAGGTTGGTAATCGGAAGCACATCAATATTGGCTTTTTGCATCGCTTCCCTGACTCTGGCTAATTTTTCGGCGGCGGTTTCTCCGGTCAGGGATACAGGTAAGCTAAATATGGGCTCTGCGTCAATCGCGGGTAAAGTCTCTGCTGTTTGCCAAGGAGTTTGCGATCGCACTTTGTCTGTCAAATTCTCCCGGATTGGTATGAGATCAATCTCCGCAGTTGCAAATTTTTTCACCCAATTTTGATATTGCTCTGTCGCTACGGTAAACGGGTCAAAACCCATGCGAATTTTCCTTGATTTTTCTGCCGATTCTACAGCCAGTTTTTCTAAAGTTTCAATTAACGTTAAATTTCCTTCTAAGCCGAGTTTCGATATTTGAATAATTCCAGTATCGACTTGCAATTCCGCTTGTTCGTAATAGCGGGAATCCACAAACAACCAAGCGGAATCTTTGCCAACCAACAAATCACCAGCGGAACCCGTAAAACCGCACATCCAAGCTCGCCGCTGCTTGGCTGCTGGAACTGATAAATTTAAGTGTTCGTCAACCGCTGTGATCAAATAGCAATCTAATTCATAATCGGCCATCAAATCGCGCAAGTCTGCCAGTTTGGCAGCGGAGGTATCTTGGATATTTGTATTTGCTTTCAAGTTCGTGGCAACCATGTTTGATTTTCCTATTTTACTTGTTTAAAATTGTCTTCAAACCTTTAACTAATCTCCTAATACCTGCGGTGGCGGTTGCTTTTTCCAAAGCACCGTAAGCAACGCGCAAATAGCAGCCGTTATCCATGCCGAAAGTTGTACCGGGAAGCACTGCTACGCGATATTCGCGAATTAATTGTTCTACTAATTCCATTGTATCGAGTTCAGTATCAACTTTCAAGAAAAAGTAGAAAGCTCCAGCGGCTGGGGAAATTGTACACAAATTTTGGATGGTATTGAGTTCGTCTAATACGAGTTGTCGCACAGATGCGATCGCCCTTACATAATTATCGCAGTAACCTCTACCAACTTGCAAGGCTCCCAGGGCTGCATACTGAGAAATTACGGGCGGACAAATTAAGATGGTATCTTGAATCTTTCTCACTGAAACGAGCAAGTGTTCTGGTATTACCATATACCCGATCCGCCAACTCGCAAAACCGTAGGCTTTGGAGAGGCTAAACAGAGAAATTGTATGTTCGCTGCTGTTGGGAAAAGCGGCGGGCGAACAGTGTTTGACGCCGTTATAAGTAAAATATTCGTAAGCTTCATCGCTGATGTGATAGATGTTGTGCTGGCGACAAATATCGTTAACTTCCCGGAGTGCTTCGACCGAATAAACAACACCAGTGGGATTATTTGGTGAAATGGTAACTATGGCTCGCGTTTTGTCGGTAATTGCTTTTTTTATAGCATCGATATTAAGTTGATAGTTGGCGTCTGTTTCTACTATCACTGGTCGGCAATTTGCCATAATTGCCGCCATTTCGTGGTTGAAGTAATAAGGTGATTGGATAATAACTTCGTCCCCCGCCGAAGTTATAGCGAGAATGGCGTTGGTAAATCCCATGTTGCTGCCGGCGGTAACGACAATGCAGTTTTGGCTATTAATTTCTATGGCGTTATCTGTTTTGAGTTTGGCTGCGATTGCATCCTGTAATTGTGGAATTCCTTCCACGGCTTTGTATTTGTGATTGTCTAGATTTGCGAAAAATTCGGGAATTTTGTCAAATGATTCTTGTGGCGGATTGTAGTAAACTACACCTTGTCCTAAAGATATTGTTCCCGGATTTTGGCGAATCAGTTCGCCAACTACGGGAATTATGGGCGACTGCACCGATTGCATTCTAGTGGGGTAATTTTTCATATAATATTTGTTTCTTGGGGCGTTAAGTAGATTGACAGAATTTACAGATTAGAACCCCGAATTATTGGAGAAGTCGGGGTTGGGGGGATTTTTGGTTGGGGATATTATTTAATGATTTACGCTATCGCAAATCCAGTAAATTGCCGTACATAAGGCGCTCGAAATCCCAACACAATATCTGTTTGAGGGACTCCAAATTCTAGAAATTGATTTGCAATTCCTACTTCTGTAAAATCGCGCTGAATCCAAATCTTTCCATCTTTGATATCAACATGAATGGGACATCCATGAATTCGTTCTTCATCCCGCCATCCCACATACAACAATAAATAGCGGTCGCGTTCCGTATCGAAAACAATTTCAGTGGTTTCTACATCTTGCTCAGACTGCTCTGTCGCGTGTTGATGTATGACTTTCTGAACTAACTGGCGATAATCTAATCTTTCCATAATGTTATCTCCTGTCCCTTCACATGAAAAACCAGCATCTTTATTTGATATCGTTCTAACACAGTTTGAATAAACGAGTCTGTAAAAAAATCTTGATAGATATCTGTAGGCACTGCCAAATACAGCACTCGTTCTGATTCCAATTTTTCCAATGCTACTCGATAATTAAGAAATTGACCAACAGCCGTATGGAATTCTGACAGCGCCGACAAGCCCACAAAACTTTTTACTTCTACTGCTATTTTTTGCATCCCCTTTTCGGCAGAAAGTAATTTCTCTCCTCCCAAATCTATCTGCATTTTTACTTGAGAAGTTACTCTTAGAAATAGAGGATCGTGAGTAATTTTCCATCCATCTTTCTCCAAAGCCGCACGTACTGTGTTGTGAAAGATATCTTTGGCTGACATGATTTAAAAAACTGTTTTACTAGAGCCAAAAAGAGCTTAGTTAACCGATGCGTAGTACACACCCTACATATATAGTTTGTAGGATGCGGACGGCGCACCGAGAGCGCTATAAATAGCGAGAAAAACTACTTTTGACATAAGTCTTATTATATTATAATTAGACTCTTTCAACTTCTATTCTAGAGCCTTGCGGAGACTTAAACACTTTAACTTGTGCGGGCAATCTTTCGCCCAATTCTCGAACGTGGGTAATCACTCCAATCATCCTGTCTCGCTGCCGCAAAGATTCTAAAATTTGAGTAACGCTTTCGAGAGTTTCGGTATCTAAAGTACCAAATCCTTCATCGAGAAACAAGCTGCCCAAGTGAGATCCTTGAGACAGTTTTTCTGACAAAGCTAAAGCCATTGATAAGGAAGTGGCAAAGGTTTCACCGCCGGAAAGAGTGCGTACTCGTCTAGCTTCGCCACCGTTCCAATTATCTGTTACCCAGTATTCGCCATCTTGGTTTTTTAATTTGTAGCGATTTTCGGTTAATTCTTGCAAAATTAAGGTGGCGCTGCCAACTAATTCTGCTTCTAAATGTTCTAAAATGTAGGATTGAAATTCGTTGGATTTGAGATTCTGCGCTAAGGTGTGATAAGTTTGCTCTTGTTCTGTGAAATTTGTGATTTGCTGTGACAGTCTTTCGGCTTGTTCGAGATTTTGGGCTGCTACTTGAATCCAAGCTAAAAGTTCGGCGCGGTTGTTGTTGGCTTGTTTGAGGTTTTCTTGGGCGGTATGTTTTGCCGATCGCACTTGTGCTAAATTATTCTCATCGGTAGTTCTGCCTGCGATCGCCTCGCTCAAATCTTTTGCCCGCGTCTCTAACTGAATTTTTGACTCGCGGTGAGAGCGAATAGCATTTTCCCATTCAGATTGTTCCTTAACTGTCGCAACCGCTGCTAAAAATGTCTCTTCTGTGAAATCAGTCGCTGTTAATTTTGTTGACCAATCCAGGTTTAGCTGCTGTTTCTGGGCTTGGGCTTGCCCAAAAACTTCTCCAGCTTGTTGCTCTCTCTCTGCGGCTTGAATAACCTTATTTTGAGCAGTTTGATAGGATTTTTCGGCAACTTTTAGCAGATTTGCCAAGTCTTGCTTGTCTTGTTCTAAGACTTTTGCTAAATTAGCATAAGGTTGATATTCGGTAATTTGATAAAGCGCATTTACACAACTTTGCAACTGCTGCTGGCGACGGTCTGATTCGGCGATCGCATCTTGATATTCCTGCTGTTTAGCTGCTTGAGTCGCCACCGCAACATTAAATCTTTCCTGAAAATTATCATATTCCAATGATGCCAGTTGGAACTGCTGTTCAGTTTCGCGGTATTGGCGATCGCTCTCTTTAAGGATTGCCAACTCCTGCTGCAACCCCAAGCTTTCCCACTGAGGATTTTCCAGAACTTGAGTGATTTGCTGCTGCAATTCGGCAACTCTATTCGCAGTTAATTCGAGCATTTGAGCAATTTCCGACTCTTTTTGCTGGCAAGCTGAAGCTGTACTTTTTGCCTCAGCAGCCAACCTTTGAGCATCTTGAAAAAGCTGATTTACCGCCGCCAATTTCTGCCGCAAACCAGCGACATCGACAATATTAGAATTCGGCAAAGGAGGCAGGCTCTCGCTCTCAGGATGCACCCCCCCGCACACCGGGCAAGTATCGCCAGAATTCAGTGACATTCTGATAGCAGCAACACTCTCTAAACGTGCCGCTTCCGCATTAGCGGTTTGGGCCACTTCTAACTCGCGGGCGCACTCTTTTAGCCTGAGTTCAACGGCTTCTAAATTAGTGGTAGCCTTCACATAATTTTGTTGAGCGCTTTCCTTCTCTGCCAGAGATTTATCCAACTGTTCTTGCTGAGTCTTTTGCTGCTTGGTAATTAGCTGAAGTTCCATCAATAAGGGTGCAATTTTCTGCAATTGCTCTAAACGCTTTCCTCCCAGCGAATACTGTTCGAGCTGTGCCGCTGCTTGAGTAACTCGAAAACCCGCGCCTTGAATTTTAGTGTTAGCAGCTTGCAGGTCTTTATCGGCTGCCATAAAAAAGCGGAGTTTTTCCTGTTGAATTTTTTGGGCAAGCGCCACTTCTTTTTCTAGTTGAGCGCGCTGTTCTTCATATACTTTAGCAGCAGCTAGAGCATCTTCGCGAGCCTTAATTTGTGGCGCTAGCACCTCTTCTTTCGCTTTTGCCGCGTCAAGTTGCTGCTGCTCTACTGCCAGCTCAGAGCGAGCTTTAATTAACTGCTTTCGGGCTGCCACCGAGGCACTTTCGGCAGTTTCATACTGACTGCGAGCCGATCGCACTAAAGCCCAATCTCCCTGTAAATGATTGGCAGCTTGCGCTCTTTCTAAACGCTGTGCTAAAATTGCAACCTCAGCAGAATTAGCATTTAATTTAGCCAGTTGTTGTTGTAACTCTTGCCAGCGAGCGATTTGCGAAAATAGCTGTTCCTCTTCATCTAGAGCCTTTTGAGCTTTCATCACAGCGCGATCGAAATCGGGCAACTGCTGCTCTAAAATCAAAAGTTGCGATCGTCTTTGATCCACCTCATCCGCCGTCGGCGCACTCAACTCAGCTAGCTGCCTTTCCACCATTTCCCGTTCCTGTTTCAGCAACTTGGCCAGCTCATTTGTTTCCTTCCGCATCTGCTCAAAAATCTCAAATCCCGCTAGCTGCCGCAAAATTTCCCGGCGTTTTGATGTATCCCCTTTAATAAACTCATCAAACTTGCCTTGAGGCAGAACAATTGCTCGCGTAAAAGTATCAAAATCCATTCCTAAAATCTGTTCAATGGTATTTTGAACAGCAACGATACTCGTCCCCAAAGTTTCCCATTGACCATTTTGCCAGTTGTCCAAAATCACTTTATTTTCGGGAGATTTCGGACGAAAACGCCACCTGCGCGTCACCCGATACTGTGCCGAACCCACAGCAAAACGCAACTGCACTTTTAAATTTTCGCTGCCTTGACTTGCCAAATCACTTACTTGTTTGCCGCTGCGAGTTGTCGTGCCAAAAAGAGCGTAAGTCATGGCATCTAACAGTGAAGATTTGCCCGCACCTGTAGCACCAGTAATTGCAAACAAATCGAGTTGAGAAAAATCTAAACGCTGTTCGCGGTGGAAGCTGGTAAATCCTTCGAGAATAAGTTCGAGTGGACGCATACTGATTTTAGTTTTAGGATTTGGGGTTTTAGATTGTTATATTCAGGTCTACTGTCTTCCTTCTACAGTCTTCCCGATCCCCCCTAACCCCCCTTAACAAGGGGGGAACAAGAGTATTATCAAAGTCCCCCTTCTTAAGGGGGATTTAGGGGGATCTAGACTCGACTACAAGCGACATTGAGCGTGGGTTTCAGTCTTAAAACTATTTGAAATTTGAGATTTTGGATTTTGGATTGTATCTTTTTACCCATTTAATTGTTAACTGTTTCCTTAAACTTCTTGTACAAATTTTTAAATTCCTCCAATACTGCCGGTTTCGGTGTCGTTCCCAATCGGTTTTGATAATAGTTGCAAAACTCGGCTGCCGGATCGAAATTATTGGGATCGATAGTAGTTATTTCTGTTGGTTCTAGCGCTGCATCTGGATAGCGCGGTTCAATTAACAGCGCTTGAGAACAAATTTGGCGCACTCGATCGGCAAGTCCGATTTGCGGACTGTCCAGTTCGACAATTACTTTCAAGAAACCCGGATGGTACTGATGAGCTTGTAAAGTTTCATCGAGATTGTCGTTATGACATTTAAGCACTTTTAACGGCTTGTGGCAAGCCACAGGCTTAAATTCCACCTTTGCCTGACTTCCCGGCTCAACTTCTATCAAGCAAAATCCTTTTTCCTGTTCCGCTTCTCCAAAATCTAATTGAATCAAAGAACCGGAATAATAAGCGGGAGAAGTTTCAGAAATCCGCTGGTGAATGTGGATGTGTCCGAGGGCAACATACTGAGCTTCCGGCGGCAGAGTTTGCGATGAGAGCAGGTATTTTTCTCGCGTGTAATAAGCGACTTCGGATTTTGCCAATCGAGCGCCGTCAATGCTCATGTGTCCCATGAGAATATTGACAGTATTGTCTCTAAACTCTCTGCTTAAATCTTCGAGTAAATATGCTACGATTTCGCGGTAATCTTTTCGCCGCTCGGCATCGCCAGACTGCCAGAGAGAATTAGCATCTAACAGTCTTTGTTCGGAAGCAAAAGGCATCGCTCCCACACAAAGTTTACCACTTTTTGTATTGAGAGTAATTGTGCCGCCGTCGGCGGAAAGCCTGGGTTTGCCTAAAGCGCGAACACCGGCGAGGGAAAGCAATTGCGCGATGCTGTCGATGCGGGATGCCGAATCGTGATTACCGGCGATCGCAATTGCGGGAATTGCTGCTGCTTGGAGTTCGCAGAAAAAGTTATAAGCAATGCGTTCGGCGTAGGCGGGAGGGTTGGGCACATCGAAAATGTCGCCCGCAACGAGCACAGCATCGACATCCAAGGCTTTTGCTTGCTTCAAAATCTGTTCGAGGGCGATCGCAATTTCAAAAGTGCGATCGATCCCTCGAAAACGCCGCCCTAAATGCCAGTCAGCAGTATGAATTATTCGCATAGTACAAGGAGTTTTTTGTTTATTTTCATAGAAACCTGTAACTTTTCAATCTTCCTCATTTTCGTGAATTGCTGCTTCAATCTCCTCACGATATGCCTCAGCATAACTAAAAGCATTCACCAAATCTGCTGCACAGAGATCGGGATGACCTTCTAAAATATGAGCATCGGTGGCATCTTGACGGCGATAGCTTATTAACAGCCAAACAGGAATCCGCGTTTTTCGGATACAGGCGGCACCACCCATGACACCGGGAGTCTTTTGAATTCCAGACCCAAGGTATTCTATCATTTCTACTCACTCCGAAGGACGGTTAACTCGAATCAGTAAACTTCTCACTGATTCTCGATTCGCAATAGCTTCATTAATGCGTAAAGCCAACATATCCCTATTTGAATCATCTTTACAAACAATGATACCAGCATGGTCGGGTTGTAATGTATGCAGCCTGATAAAATGACGGCGATTGAGCGTTAAAATAGCGCGGTCAATACTCACTGCAAAAGCTAACACTTCTTCATCAGGAATTTTTTGATTAGCATTTCCTGCTTCCTGTACGGTAAGGACATCGTGACCTAAAGTCCTCAACAATTCCACAACCCGCTTCGGAAATTGTTCATCTGCATAGAAACGCGCCACTTTTCAATCTTCCTCATTGTCTCTAATTGCT
Source organism: Microcoleus sp. K1-B1 (assembly GCF_036704705.1). NCBI lineage: Bacteria > Bacillati > Cyanobacteriota > Cyanophyceae > Oscillatoriales > Microcoleaceae > Microcoleus > Microcoleus sp. K1-B1. The sequence continues at coordinate 124,759 of NZ_JAUBSH010000003.1, forward strand.
GTTTCAATCTCATCAGAATATGCCTCAGCATAAGCCCAAGCATTCGCCAAATCAGCGGCACGCAGAGTCGGATAGTCTTCTAGGAGTTCAGCCTCAGAAATACCTAAACGGCGAGCATTCACCAGCACCCAAACAGGAATTCGCGTTTGTCTGATGCAAGCATCGCCGCCGCACACGCCGGGAGTCTTTTGAATTCCCGACCAAAATTTTCTTAAACTTTGGGCTAGTAATTCTATAGCTTGAGCCTTCTCTTCGGGAGTTAAAGCTAAGAGTTGCGGTTGCAATTCTTTCAGTGTCGTATTTGCAGTTATTGAGTTCATAAATATTAAGTTTTTTTTGCCCTACAGGTATTCTAGCACTGGTGGCTAAATCAAAACTTTCATTCCACAGGCTTCACATCGTGAAACCGAGTATAATCAACCACCCGCCCTCCCGTCGCCGATTTCAAAAGAATATCTACAAACCGCATATTCCACATAATTTCAGACGCCACAAAAGAATGTCGCGCATGAATAGTTTGCGAAACAGTTTCGTCAATTCCTGTTAACGTAATTACAATTTCCGCTTGCTGTTCCATCAAGTCTTGAGCAGTAAGTTGGTACAAAGGACTGCTCTCCTCAATTGCGTGCATAACCGTCCAAGTTAATGCAAAAACTGGAGAGTGACTCCGCACTAATTGCAAATCGTAAAAACGCCGCATAAATTCTCCTTCCGATGTTACCTCGTCGCGGATCAAAGTTGCTCGCTGCTGCGCTTCTAAAATTTGGTTAAAACGCTGATTTGCAGTGCGGTACATCAGAGTCGGAACGCCGTTGAAAGGAGCGATCACAGCTACCCGGCTGAAGATAACTCTCGCTGTTGGTCGAGAAAATCTCGAAAAAGCCAGTCCCGTTACCATCGCCACTCCCCACAAACCAAAAAGCGCTTGGATCGCGACTATAGTATTAGCGTAATCCGTGCGCGGATACATAGAGCCGTAGCCGATCGTCGCCATTGTTTGCACGCTGAAATAAAAGGCATCTGGGAAAGAACCCGGCCGCGCGTTAGCAATGCAATCTCCTCCCGCCAAGTAAGCTAAGGCAAATAAAGAATTTGTGACTATATAGGACAGACAAATCAGTATGAAAAATCGCGGCCAAGAAAGAGTTAGCAGCCTGTGGTAGAGGTCGGCAAAATGCAGGCGCGGTACTCCCAACTTGACAATATTTAAGGGGAATTGTCCTTGGCGGCTGACTAAACGAGCCTGTTGCTGGCGGTTGCGGGGAATTTTCATTGCGATTTGTAACTCCGGCTGTTTCAATTTGTAACTATTGCTTGGAGCGGGAAAACTTATCCTTTAGACTGATGTCTGATTCCAAAAATTCGGATAAAAGCGGAGTTTAGAAATGGTTGAGCTTAACTGGCATGACTATCTCGTTATGGTTTCTTTTGTGGCTTCTATTGCGGGTCTAGTCCTGCTGGGTGATAATCGCAACTCACAGGCAACGGACGATCGCACTTTGAGCGAAGAAATCCTAATCAAGATGAGCTTTACTTACTGGATAGTGTACTGCATCTCTTTTTTCGGGCTGAAACTTCACCTACCAGAGGATAGCTGGTTATTGCTCAGTTTGAAGCTGACTACTGTTCTTTCTTACTTGTTGACTGCTTCTAGCATACTCAGCCTGCCGCTGCAACGCATGGCTGTCCGACGAGTTGAAGATTAACAAAAGGTGTTTGTAGTGAGGACTTCAGTTCTTTCGATCGCGGTGAAGAAAAACTAAAGTCCTGACTGCAAAGCTATTTGAGTAATATTACCGGGCGATAAGCTCACAGCTAGCTGTGAGCTTGTTTAATTGTTTATGATGTGAGGGATGCAGACTAATACGCCCAAAATGGCTAGGGTCGATCGCACTCATACTTGAAATTGCCCCTCTCTTCCTGCTTTCCCTGGGCTGCGGCTATCTCAACGAGTATCCGTTGGCGAAGCCGGCGCATTAGCGCATAGCAGTATGCCACGAACTTAGCTAGTTAGGATTTAAAGCCTTTAGAGCTTTTCTTTTTATCCTGCGGTTTAGACTTAGACTTATTAACTTCGCCTAAAGCTGCCTGAAATAAGTTGTGCAGGTGCAGGGGAACGCTGGCAATTTCCGGGAGTTCGGGTTCTAAGGGTTTTTTAAACTCTTGCAGCAAGGCGTCTAAATCGCGATCGATCTGAAAGTCTGTACGTTGCAATACTGTTTGCAAAATTTGTTCTAATTTCGCTGGATTAACTTTAGCTAACCGTTGCCAAATCCAGACATTAATTGCAGGATCTTCGAGATAGTTACGCACCAGCTTCTCGTAACCGGGAACGGTTGAAAAGTCTTCGGCTGCTAGCAGTGCAGTAAATTGAGCGTAAGTAGACAAAAAGGTTTGTCCCCAGCGAGGATGAGAAAATGCTGTCACCTGTTCGGCTTTCTTGAAGCGATCGGGCAATTCGACTTTCGGCATCACCATTTTTGAACTAGCATTGCTGTCGAGCATTACCTCAACTGCGTTAGCATCGGCACCGGCTGCGGCGATGGCGGCTGCTTTGACTTCTTCTCGATCGACTCCGGCATCTTCAACGATATCCGCCAGAGATTTATGTTCATCAATGCCGATATCCGCTAGGCGTTTTTTAGTGATAAATTCCTGAAATTCAGCCAACTGTTTATTGAGGTGATACCCCGATAGCGTTACTTCATCACTGCCAAAAAATTCGGTAAAATCTTCATGGTACTTTTCTACTGACTGCCAAGCTTGCTCTAACAATTCCGGGGCATCGCTATACAGGTTCTTGTTGTGATTTTGCTTGAAATTGCCGATCGCCACCGCCAACTTCGGCTTACCCAATTTCCCCTTCAAAATGGGAGAGCTCGAAAGTATCCACCAGTCATCGGTAAGGGGAGAAATCCGAGCCAGCAAGATTTCTCCTAACTTAAAGCGAGACATCTCTGCAAGAAAATTAGGACTGTTGGGCTTGACAACGTAGTGCTTAGCCGTCAGCCAGTTCATCAGTTCAAACCTGTCGGGGGAAAGTTGAGTGATTTCAAATAAGCCAGTGAAGCTTCTGTGCTCCCAACTTTCCAGCAAGCTACGATCGCTCTCTGTTAAATCCGCCTGACTTTCGACAAATAGGTCGATCGGCGTTTTCTCTCCGACTTTACCTTCGATGGTAAAACTGTCAATCACTTGATTTTGCTGAGCAATATCGTAGCGCTCGCCGGTCGATCGGGCTGCAGCATAAGCTTCCAAAGCTACCGCCAACTCTCCCTCAGCATCCAGCACAAAGTCAATTAAATTTTGCTTGAGTGTCCAAGCTCTTTCCAACATTTCATCCACAAGTAATACCAATTTTGAATGAGAGGATTTAGATTAACAATTATCGGACTTGAAGCCACCGACGCTTAACGCTGCAACTGCGATTGAAGAAAGCGCATCGCGAACAATGACAGAAATATGCGATCGATGCCTCAGTCCTGAATAAGTTTAATTTTAAGGCTAATAGTCAAAAAAAAATGTTAATCTCAAACGGAAGCATCCCAATTTTGTAAAAAGCATTTTTTAGAAGTGCGATCGTCCCGCACAGCAAAGCCTCTACGTCTCTAGCGAGTTCTCACAGCGAACAGTCCTGTGAAATAAAAATCGTGCTTAAAAATGGGATTTCAAGAGAGCATAAAAATACCCTCTCCGATGTAGAGAGGGGCTTAAAATCCCCAAAAACTTCGCTAAACTCGCGTTAAAAACTGTGTTACCTATCAACAACAGTCCAAAACGCAGCAGCCGGGTTTTTTTGATTAAACACTTCCCTCCATTCCGGTACCCGGCTAAAAATAACCGGAACGCTTGAGTTTGTGTGTCTCCAAGACTGAGAAATACTTGGCGTAAGCCCTTAGCGGCCGTCTTTGTCAATGTCGCCAGGAACAGCGCGTTCCACCCGATCCCAAGCATCGCGCGTGGCGTGCTTCGCTTTTTCCCAAGTCACATTAGACTTACCGCGATTTGTTTCGTAGTCGCGCTGCAAATCCGGTTCGATCTCGTGGTATTTCTTACCAGTAGCGCCATAGCGGCTGTATCCCTCATAACCGGTGCGGTATGCAGGCTGATAGTCTTCGTAAGTCGCGCTAGTGTCCACGTAAGGACGCGAATTGTAGTTGCTTTGCCAGTAAGCATCTTCTACCGTGGGGTCGATCGCCTCGCCCACACCTTTGCCCGCCAAACCGCCGCCAAACGCACCCACCACAGCGCCGACAACTGCTCCTACAGGCCCGCCCACCGCACCACCGATCACAGCACCTGCAGCGCCGGCACTCGCCGCACCAATACCCGTTGCGACTGGATGAGCTCCTGTTTCGCCCGAAAGCGGGTCGAGATTAGCATCAGGTTCATGTACCGTTTTTTTGTCATCGCTCATGATATTTTTTTCCTTTTATCTAGATCTAACTATTATTAAATTTACCTTTTAAAGTCATATCTATTCATCTTCCTTCAGGATGAATCTGCTAGCTTAAAAAGCAGGGAAACGAAAAAATAGTTCTGGACTCAAAAAGTAGTTTTACAGGCTAACATCAAGCGTTAAGGTGCGCCTCGGCGCACCCTATATCAGGATGTTCAAGTGAGTTCTGAACTGGGCTCCCTTGTCTACTCACTGAAGCTGTTTATTTACCAGCAACTTGAGTTAGATATAAATCTCTTGATTTATTAGTTGCCTGTGACCTTTTCGATCAAATCTTCAGCTTTTTGAACTATGCCTTCTTGCGGGTGTTCTCCCTTGTACTCCTTTAAGCTTTCGTCGTAAGCTTTCTCGACCTTTGCAGGATTTTGAGAGGTTTTGACTATTTCTTCGTAAGCTGCTTGGGGATTGAGATCCTCGAAACTTTCTGCGGGGTCAGTAATTTTAGCTTCTGGCTGCGCCTGACTCCTGTCTTGACCTGCGTAAGCAGCCTGACTGGGTACTATCGCTAGACTTAGCAGACCAATGAACGCCAGGGTACAGACCAGCAAAATGCTTTGGCTCAATGTTTGTCCTAGAGCTTTTAAAACCCGCTTCATATCAAATTCTCCTCGTATTTTTCCGCAAAAATTATGGTGTTTGTCGCCCCTTCACTGCGATCGCACATTGACAACCTTGGTTCAAGCGCAATCTTTGTCGCAGCTACCGCATCTAGAGCGAGCCAAAAGGGATGTTTCCCGTGACATCCCATATCTTAAGCGCCTGCTTGTTACTATTACTTCTACCAAAAGATAGATTAGTTATACAAGCGGAACTCATCTCCTATGAGGGGCGATCGCAATTCCTGCGAGGAACCCTAGATAGGGGTTTTCTCATCAATTACGAAGCCCCTGACTCTTCTTTTTCGGCGCGTCTTTCGCGTCTTCGCAGTTCGGGCAAAAATCCCATTTCCCAACATTTTAAATTGCTATAAATAACCTAACTCACTACAAAACAACCTGTTCTATCTCTAGGTTTCTGTTCTGCATAGCTCGTTCAAATAGCTCAGTAGAAAGAGCTTGTTCGACCGACCAAACGCCGGGTTTATCCAGCTTTCCTTCTAACATTAATTGAGCTATGCTGCCAGTACCGAGGCCAGTAGCGACGGCAGCACTGGGGTGTATCGCTGTCGAGCAAACTTTAGCGGGTTGACCGTTTTTGAGACCCGTCACTTGCGATCGCACTGCCACGCCAACCCCACTAAAACTATTAGTAACACTGGTCATCCCATAACTGACGTAGGAGAGAAATTCAATCACGGAGTTATTTTTGAGCCAGCTAGCGGGCCAATACTTGGCAACAAACCAGGTAAGGTGATTGTAAAGGTCGGGAGACGTGCCGAATTTAGTCACAACTGATTTGACGGGGAAAGTTTCGGGCAAAGTAATTGCTTCCGGCATATCGAACCAGTAAACGCCTGTGTTGCCATAGGGTGCGGGAAATTCAATTGTTTCGCGATCGCTGTAGGGTTTTACTTGCTGCCACTTGCGATCGGCCCAAACCTCAAAAGGAGTTTGCAAACCTAAAAAAGTAGTTCTCATGACGGTAACGCCAGCGCCGCCAGAACCTCCGACTACATAACTCAAATGGATGTGTTCTGCTTCATCTAATTGCTCCACATCTCGACGAACCATGCTATTAGACACACCGGGGAAAATCCCCGTGTTAATAATAGCAGTAATCCCAGCATTTTTAGCAGCTTCGCGCAATTCTAAAGCTCTGCGAGTAAAACTGCGGCTGTCGCTGACATCAGTATAATTAACACCTGCTTCGATGCAAGTTTTCAGCACGCCGGCGTCTCGGTAGTGAAAAGGCCCCGCACAGTGAACCACAAGATTAGACTCTGAAACAGCTTTTTGCAGGGCTGCACTGTCCGCTAAATCAAAAGTTTGGTACTGCACCCGATCCGGTGGCAATCCCTGCCCAATAGAGGCTTCAGAGTTGCGTCCGGTAACAGTAATTTCCGCGTCGGTATGGGTAACAAGGTCTTGGGCAACGCTGCTGCCAATTCGTCCCCGCCCGCCGACAATCAAAACTCGGTTTGCCATTGCTAAAAAAAGGGTAACGCCACTTCTCAGTTTCTCAACTTGGGGCCAGCGTTTTCATCCGCATAAAGTATGAATTGAGGAGAATGCGAGATGCTAGGGGATCGGCCGCGATCGCCCTGATTCGGAGATGGGGAGCGAATTCTACCAGCGACTTGCCTGTTCTGCTAAATTAGAGGTTTGGGTGCAATACTAAGTTCAAAAATGCTTTCAGCGTTAACTTGTTCTTCTAATATTGAGAACTTTATCGATGGAATATGCTCTATGATGACAAAATATTTTAACAGATTTGATGAAACGCAAACCGTCGCCATCAAGCGCGAAAGATGCACAGGATTTACAAAGGGTATTGAGGGCGATCGCAAATTGTTTTCCCTTCAGAGGGAATCAACCAGAAAAATTTATCGCACTCGCCCACTGATAAATCAATAAGGATCGCGAATTAAATAACTTACAATTTTAATTGTTATTGTGGGATGGGCGTCCCGCCCGTCCACAAAGGATGGTCGTCCCGCCCATCCCACAAACTTGTGGAAGTTATTTAATTCTCATTCCTAAGCTGTTGCGGCCTTTAAATTGTATGTCAAAAAAAATCAAAGTCTTGTGGGGAGTAGGGGTTGGGCGTCCCGCCCGCCCTGAATATACAATTTAAATGCGCGACAGCTTACAAACAAACGCAGATGTAAATTATCTGCGTTCATTTGCGTCGATCTGCCCTTATCTGCGGTTGCTAAAAATCTTACTTCTCATTACTCCGAAAGACCGACTTAGCCGTAGATTTCAGAGAATTAGCCGCATCTGCCAAAGTCTGCGCGAAAGGCTGCTGCGAGTGCATGAAAACGCGAGCGGTATTGCGTCCCGGCATCCCGGAAATCGAGCCGCCCGGATGCGTTCCCGCCCCCGTGAGATACAAACCGTCGATCGGCGTTTTGTAATTCGCCAACTCCGGTAAAGGACGGAAAAATATCATCTGATCCAGCGTCATATCAACGTGGTAATAATTCCCCTTCAAAGCCCCCAAACGCTCTCCCAATTCCGCCGGACTTTCCACGCGGCGACCGATAATTGACTTTTTGATATTGGGTGCATATTCTGCCAATTTGTCAATACAGCGATCGGCAACTTTGTTTTTGAGCTCATCCGTCCAACCCGTACCGTGCTGGCCGGTTCCTTCAGCATTTTCGATCTGGTAAGGAGCAAAAAATTCAATCCAAGCTGTATGGTGTCCTGGGGGAGCCATTGACGGGTCTCTTACCGTCGGAAACACCACATACATCGACGGATCGGAGTCGGGAATTCTGCCAATTGAAGGCTCGCTGTGAGCAATTTCAACGTGTTTCACCGAGTCGGCAATCAACACAGAACCCATTAAATACTCGTCTCGATGGTTCCAGCGCTCGAACTTGGGTATTTCATTGAGAGCTAAGTCTATTTTGAGAATAGTCTCGTTATTATTAACAATTTTGCGCTCCAATCTTTCCCGCAAATTCGGGTCAGCAGCATCGACATCGCTATCATCCATTAAATGCAAAAACAAGCGCTTAGCATCAATATTAGAAATGACACCTTTTGTAGCTCGGTATTCCGTGCCGCCGGCAACTCTAACTCCTACGGCGCGACCATCATCAACTAATATTTTTTCGACGTGCTGGTCGGTAAGTACCACACCTGAATAACTTTTCACTAAATTGAGCAGCGCTTGCACTAATGCACCCGTCCCTCCGCGCGGTCTTGCCATGCCGGGATTGTGTCTCATTGCCAACATAATTGCGCCTACAGCAATGGTTTTTTGCGAGGGAGGCGCGCCGAGTTCTGAGGCTAATCTTGCGAGGGGTGCTTTGATAAATTCCTCGTCAAACCACTCGTTGAGAATGTCCTCAGCGCTGGTGATCATCGTGCGAATAAAGTCCAGCGTTTTGTCCGGTGAACCAATCACTGAAAATAAATCTTTGAGTTTGGCAATATCGTAGTTTCCTGCAATATCTATGATAGATTTGGGCGGCGCATTAAACATCGGAACCATTGCACCTAAAGCCCGCTGCCAAAAGTCTGTATATTCGGCATATTTTTTAGCATCGCGCTCGTTGTAGCGGGCAATTTCTGCACAAGTTTTTTCTACTGAACTGTGCGCTAAGAAATATTTACCGTCTGGATGCGGACAAAAGGCAACTGGATCGCAGTAAAGATATTCTAAACCGTATTTTTCCAGTTCTAATTCTTCTACAACAGGCCCTAAATGGATAAACTCGTGGTCGATCGCGCAAAGATTGAATTTAAAGTCCGGCAATTCGGGAATGGCAGCTTCAGTAGTTGCCGCGCCGCCGGGAACTGAACGTTTTTCTAACAAGAGGACTGTATATCCAGCTTTCAGCAGATAAGACGCACAGACGAGTCCGTTGTGACCTGCGCCTATGATAATGACATCATACGTTTGCATAGATGAAGTTCTAGGGAGAGGATATTTTGCTTATTTTACAAATGTTAACAAGTTCGCTGTCTCTATCAATAGAAATAGATTCATTGTCAGTAAGCAGTTTTAGCATATTACAAAAGAGGGAGCTTGGACAAAATGCTGTTGTGTAAGCACCTTATTTCTTCTTAAACTTACCGAGCTATCGCCTTTATGAAATCGCGCCAATATTGTACTCTATTTAGCCACATTTATTTGCATTAAATTAAAAATTTAAGCAAACGAAGTAAAAAGGAAGAAGGAAGAGGAAAGGGGGCAGAGGGAATAGGGAATAGAAGCAGTTTTGAGATGGCTTTTTTCCTGGCAACACGGCGATTGGAAGGAGTTAAGCCCTAGGAAAATTACTTACTCCCTACTCAAAACTGCTAGCCAATTACCTATTAGTACATTGAGAAATATTACTTCAGTTCCCGCAATGCCGCCTCAGCTTTTTGTACACCATCATTGTTGCCTTGCTGGCGGTAAGTGTCGAGGGCTTGTTGAAAAGCTTCAATTGCTTCGGATTTGCGATCGCGCGCTTTGAGTGCCTTACCCATATTGTAATAAGCTTCTGCCCGGTTTGGATCAAGCTTAATCACTCGCCGAAAAGTAGTAATCGCTCCTGAAAAATCTTGTTTTTCCAGTTGAATTTTCCCAATTCCTGCGTGTGCTTCCACTAAATTAGGTCGCACCGCAATAGCCCGCTGATAAGCTATAAGCGCTCCGTCAAAGTCGTTTTGAGCCTGGAGAAGTTCGCCAATTTCTAGCTGCACTTCTGGATTCCGGGGCTCCAATTTGGCAGCTTCTTCAAAAGCTGCTAGCCCTTCGGAAGTATAGCCGGCACGCAGTAAAGCAGTGCCTAATTTCAACTGGACACCTGCTTGTTTGGGAGCGAGTTCGGCTGCTTGTTGGAGGACGGTGACAGCACTGGCAAAACTTCCCTGCTGGATCAATACTAAACCCATTGAAGAATAAGCTTGCCAATTTTTCGGATCGAGGGCGATCGCCTCTTGGTATGCTTTAAAAGAACCGCTGTAATCTTTTTGCTGAAAGAGTACCACTCCGAGACCGATTCGGGCATTGACATTTTTTCGATCGAGCACAGCGGCGCGGCGATAAGCTGTGGCTGCAGCGGGATAGTTTTGTAAATTCGCCATAGCATATCCTAATGCGTATTGGAAGTCAGCATTATTCGGTTCGAGACCGATCGCTTGTTGGTAAAATTCTACTGAGGCTTGATAGTTGCCCTGACGCGCTTCTAAATAGCCAATACCAGAAAAAATGCGCGGGTTTTCTGTATCTAAACGCGCCGCTTCCTGATAAATGGCGATCGCCTTACTGTAGTCTCCTAAATCTACAAACTCGCGCCCTTGTCGCAGCAGAGCATCTAAATTTGAATCATTTTGAGGGTTGACTTGAACGAATGTTTCTGCTGAGAGCGCTATCTGCGGCGCTGCGACAGCAAATCCTGCTACTAGCAACGTACTGAATACCAAGAGACTTTGTTTGTGCACGGCCATGTGTTTCAAAGAGTATGTGGAATGGAAGAGCGAGTTGCTGTCGCTTTGGCAAGCTGACAACTGATGATTTACCAGGAATGTTTGAGTGGCGAGATGTAGTCAATCTACAGAACAAGACCCACTCAAAATTTTCGCGATTGAGGCCAACTGATGATTGTAACAACAACTGATATCATCCAAGGAGCAGAAATTCAATCTTACCTGGGAATTGTAACTGCTGAGGTTGTCTACGGCACCAATGCCCTGCGAGATTTCTTCGCGGGCATTCGCGACATCATCGGCGGCCGCACCGGCAGTTACGAGGAAGTGTTTCTCAAAGGACAGCGAGATGCCCTCGCGGAACTTGAAAAACGGGCCCAGCGCCTCGGCGCCAATGCCGTAATCGGGGTGGAAGTTGACACCGGCACGATTAATGTAGACTCCAGCGGGGCTTTGCTGCTGATTACTGCCGTTGGAACGGCTGTAAGATTGCGTTAAGCAGTTTTTTCTGTATACGTCCGCATTTCCTGTATACATCCGGGAACTTTTCCAACGGGATAAAATAGTTATGAGTCATCAGTCATCAGTCATCAGTCATTAGCTAATAGCGGGTGTCTGGGGGCGGATGACTTTTTCGTTTCTTTCTTCAGACATAGATAGTGGTTATTTCCCCAGGCAGATATAGTTTTTATCAATCTCAGCCACAATCAATGCTTAAGGTGAAAGATTGTTAAAAATTAAAGCAACTCTAAGAGGAAAGAAAAACCTATGTCATACGTAAATAGACCTGTAGATAACGTTGGTACTGAACCTGTGGTCGTAAATTCAGTGATGGAATACCACGATCGAGTACGTTGGGGCCCGATTTTTTCTGGTTTGGTAATTGCGATCGGCACACAACTGGTGTTAAGTGCATTGGGTGCTGCGATCGGCTTGAGCAGCATTGCTGGTTCAGGAGCTCCGCGTACTATTTCAGGGGACGTGGGTGCCGGCGTCGGAATTTGGTCAATTATCAGTTTGTTAATTAGCTTAGCCGTTGGCGGTTGGGTAACTGCTCGCGCTTGCGGCCCGATGAATCGCAACACAGCGCTTTTGAACGGAGCAATTTTGTGGGCAACTACCTTAACAATTGGCTCTTGGCTGTTAGCAAATGGCGTAGCCGGTACTTTTGGCGTCATAGCTGCAAATGCGGGAGAAGCAATTAATCAAGCGCAGCAAAGCGGGGTCGATTTGCCGAACCAAGCGCCTAACGTAACTGCTCAGGATACTCGCAATATCGCTGGTAATGCTGCGAAAGCTGGTTGGTCGTTTTTGTTCGGCTCGCTATTGGGTTTAGTTGCTTCGATGGTAGGAGCATCTGCCGGCGCCCGCACTCCCCGGAATTACTCATAAAAGTTTCGTCAGACACGGAAAGTTTATATTAATGAAAGCACTTTTGTTAAGGTGCTTTTTTGTTGCTTTAATTCGTAAACTATTTTTTTATTGTTGGTAAGTTATACCTGAAAACGCATTTTTTGAGGCTCTGCCTCCCGGTTTTTAAATGGAGGCACAGCCTCCGGCTCTTTGTTCCCAGGCAGAGCCCATTGGTGACAACTTAGGAATGAAAATTTAATAACATCAGCGATGTATAATAAATAAATGAGTGAATATGAAGAGGTGTATGTTTCGGTAGAGATGTCAAATATTATACCTACTGGGTTCTTCTTATGTTGCCCAAGATTTTTAGATTTAAATCATTTCTTACTAACTTAATTTATGTGTTACTCAGACGAAATTACTGATTTAATGCGAAAACATCATCAGTCTTTATCTGAAAAAGAGCAAAGAAAATATGCAGCGATAGAAGCCGTAAAACTTGGTCGTGGTGGAATTATTTACATGGCCCGAGTTTTGGGAGTAGACAGGAATACAATAGCCAAGGGAATTAAGGAATTAAAAGCTGAATCAGACACTACTTGTAATGAACAGAGAATTCGCCGACGTGGAGGAGGAAGAAAAACTAGGGAGTCGGAGATACCTGATTTAAATGAGCGTTTTTTAGAAGTCTTAAAAAACCACACAGCCGGAGATCCAATGTCGGAAAAAATTAAATGGACAAATCTTACCCAGCAACAAATAGTTGAAGGTCTGAAGGCTCAGGAAATAATAGTCAGTACAACAGTTGTTAAAAAACTGTTAAAAAAACATGGATATGTGAAACGTCAAGCTCAAAAAAAACAAACAACCGGAGTAACAAAGAATCGTAATGAACAATTTGAAAATCTGGCCCGAATTACGGCAGAGTATGAGTTAAAGGGAAATCCAATTGTTAGTATGGACACGAAAAAGAAGGAATTTATTGGAAATCTATATCGAGCAGGAAGTCTATATACTACGGAAGCTATTACGACATTTGACCATGATTTTTGGAGTTTGGCTGACGGAAAAGTAGTACCTCATGGAATTTACGATCTGCAACATAACCGAGGATATTTAAACCTGGGAATCAGTAAAGACACGAGTGAATTTGCTTGTGAATCGATAAAATTATGGTGGGTTAATTACGGAAAATTTATCTACCCTCAAGCCGATTCAATTTTGATAAAATGCGATGGCGGTGGCAGTAATAATTCCAATCATCATATCTTTAAATCGGATTTACAAAAATTAGTTGACGAGCTAGGGATAGAAATTAGGATCGCACACTATCCTCCCTATACATCGAAGTATAATCCGATTGAACATCGTTTATTTCCTCACGTAACCAGAGCCTGTCAAGGAGTAATTTTTACTTCTCTTGAGTTAGTTAAAGAACTCATGGCAAAAACTCATACTAAAACCGGGCTTTCTGTGGTAGTAAATGTGAGCGATAAAATTTATGAAACTGGTCGAAAAGTAGCTAAGGGATTTAAAGAAACAATGAAAATCATTTTTGATGAATATCTACCAAAATGGAACTATCGTGCAGTTCCGACTATTTAGCAGACGCTAAAGTTATTAAGTTTTCATTCCTTAAGACTGAAACCATTGATAAATCTCGCCTTTAGCTAAGTCTAGATCCCCCTAAATCCCCCTTAAGAAGGGGGACTTTGAGAAGACTCTTGTCCCCCCCTTCTTAAGGGGGGCTAGGGGGGATCAGATCTTAATACTCAAACAGCAGTCTGTGATTGGGTTTGACGTTAAGTTATCACGAATCGGCAGAGCCTGGTAACGAGTATAACGAGTACAAGAACGAGAAAAACGACAGAAAAAAGTGTGAGTCGCACCCTAGAAATTAAGCGCTGAAGTATTTGGCTGCTGGGTGATAGGTGATAATTGCGGTTGTTGATTGTTCGGGATAAAGTTGTTCGCTTTCATCCATGTAGAGGTTGATACGATCGCACTTTAACAATTCCAATTGCTTGTACTGATCCGCCATATTCGGACAAGCGGGATAGCCAAAACTGTACCGCGAACCGCGATATCTTTGCGCTAGCATATCGCGAATGTTGTCCGGTTCTTCGCTACCAAAGCCCAATTCCCGGCGAATTCGCGCGTGAGTCCACTCTGCGATTGCTTCCGCTGTTTGTACCGCTAACCCGTGAAAGTAGAGATAGTCGGTATATTGATTGTTAGCAAATAGCTTTTGCGCGTACTCTGTAGCAATTTCTCCCACTGTCGCTACTTGCATCGGAAATACATCGATTTTACCCGATTCTTTGGGGGCGAAGAAGTCGGCAATGCACAGCCTGCGCGCCGATTTTTGCCGGGGAAATGTGAATGTTGCAGCCACAGGCAAGATGCCTGTGCCACTTTCTGTTGTGGGGCGGGCATCTTGCCCGCCATTGATTGTTGTTTGCCCCCCATTCATAATTTGCGGATCGTACAAATGCAAGGAATTGCCTTCAGCTTGACAGGGAAAATACCCGTAAATTGCTTGCGGATGCAGTAACTTTTCGGTGATAATTTTGTGTTTCCACTCTTCCAATATGGGATAAACTTTCTCAGCTAAGAAAGCATCGTATTCTTCCCGCGATTGGTCTTTTGGCTTGCGGAACTGCCACTGACCGGCAACTAAGGCTTGCAAATCTAAGTGCCAGAAAATCTCCTCAAAGGGGATGTCTTCTCCCTGCAACAGTTTCGTCCCCCAGAAAGGAGGAGTCGGGCGATCGATATCTGCTGCAACTGCTTCGGATCGCCTGGTATCTATCACCACAGGAGTGTCTGCTTTCTTTGCCTCTTCTCCAGAAGTTTCTGGCGCAGCTTTAGCTTCTTTAACCGCCCCATTCTCATCTTCTATTTCATCTAAAAATCCTTGCAAGTCTGCCCATGTACCAGCAGATTTTGCTGGCATGAGTTTGTCCATAAAGTGCAAGTCAGAAAACGCATCTTTGCCGTAAATTACTTTACCTTTATAAGTATTTTGGCAGTCTTCATGTACAAACTTGGGAGTCAAAGCCGCGCCGCCCAAAATTACCGGAACCGTGATTCCTTTCTGGTTGAATACTTCCAGATTTTCTTTCATGAATGCGGTGGATTTTACCAGCAAGCCACTCATGGCGATACAGTCGGCTTGGTGCTTTTCGTAGGCTTCGATGATATTGTCAACTGACTGTTTAATACCCAAGTTAATCACTCGGTAGCCGTTGTTTGATAGGATAATATCAACTAAGTTTTTGCCAATGTCGTGAACGTCGCCTTTGACAGTAGCGATGATAAATGTTCCTTTGGCGTTGTCCCCAGATTCGGACTTTTCCATGTACGGTTCTAAATAGGCAACTGCC
The DNA here is from genome assembly GCF_036704705.1 of Microcoleus sp. K1-B1. Classification (NCBI taxonomy): domain Bacteria; kingdom Bacillati; phylum Cyanobacteriota; class Cyanophyceae; order Oscillatoriales; family Microcoleaceae; genus Microcoleus; species Microcoleus sp. K1-B1. The sequence goes on from NZ_JAUBSH010000003.1 coordinate 139,989, forward strand.
GCTTTCATGGTTTCTGCTGACTGCAATACAAATGGCAGTTGCATTTGTCCTGAACCGAACAATTCTCCGACTACTTTCATGCCGTCTAGCAAGAAGGTATTGATAATGTGGAGGGGCGGATAGGTTTCTAATGCTTTGGCGAGTTGGATGTCGAGCCCAATGCGTTCGCCGTCGATGATGTGCTGCTTGAGACGTTCTTCTACCGGGAGGCTTGCGTCTTCTGTACGATCGCGCTTGGTAGTTTTGCCCGCAAACACCGTTGTCAGGTCGCCCAAGGGGTCGTAAACGCAAATTTCGCCGTCAAACTCCCGTTCGTCGTAAATCAGTTTACGGCAGATTTCTTGGTGTTTGGGGTCAATTTTGGCGAGGGGCAAAATCTTATTAGCGCTGACAATTGCCGAGTCCATCCCCGCTTGCATTGCTTCGTGCAAAAACATGGAATTCAAAACTTGCCGCGCCGCCGGATTCAAGCCGAAGGAGATGTTAGAAACTCCTAAGATGACGTGACAGCCTGGTAATTCTTGGCGGATGCGGCGGATCGATTCGATGGTAGCTTTGCCGTTTTTTCTGTCTTCTTCAATCCCGGTAGAAATTGGCAATGCTAGGGTATCAAAAAAGATTTCTTCGGGTGGAATTCCGTAGGCGACGGCGGCGTTATAGGCGCGTTGGGCGATCGCAAATTTTTGGTCTGCCGTTCTGGCCATTCCGTCTTCGTCAATTGTACCAATAACTATGCCCGCCCCATATTTTTTCGCCAACTCTAAAACTTGATAAAAACGGGGTTCTCCGTCTTCGTAGTTAGTGGAATTCAGCAAACATTTGCCGCCCGCCACTTTTAAGCCTGCTTCCATCTTTTCCCATTCTGTGGAATCCAGCATTAAAGGAAGAGTGGCATTAGTCACAACGCGGGAAACTAATTCTTTCATGTCTCGCACGCCGTCGCGGCCGACATAATCAACGTTGACATCGAGAATGTGCGCGCCTTCTCGCACTTGTTCCCGGGCCATTGCTACTAAACCGTCCCAGTCTTCGGCGTTTAGCAAATCGCGGCATTTTTTGGAACCGCTGGCGTTGAGTCTTTCGCCGACAATTAAGAAGGAATTCTCTTGTTCGTAGGGTTGGGCGGTGTAAATTGAAGCGGCGGAAGGTTCCCAAGTAATTTCGCGGATTTTGGGTGTCAGAGTTTTGCCAATTTCTGATAGTTCGCGGATGTGATCGTAGCGGGTTCCGCAGCAGCCGCCGATGACTTGCACGCCTAAGTCTTCGACAAAGCGCATCAAGGCCATCTTTAATTCTATTGGCGTGAGTTTGTAGTGCGCGTGTCCGCCGATGTTTTCGGGTAAACCAGCGTTGGGAACGCAGGAAACGACGAAGGGCGAATGTTCGGAAAGGTATTTGACGTGTTCGGCCATGCGATCGGGCCCTGTGGCGCAGTTGAGGCCTAAAATGTCGATCGGGTACGGCTGCAAAATGGCTAGGGCGGCGCTGATGTCGGAACCGACTAACATTGTGCCGGTGGCTTCCATTGTGACTGATACCATTAACGGAATTCGCGCACCTTTTTTCTTAAATACTTCTTCAATCGCATTTAATGCTGATTTAATTTGCAGTACATCTTGACAAGTTTCGACAATAAATAAGTCAACGCCGCCGTCATAAAGTCCTTCTGCTTGTTCGGCAAAAGCGGCGGTGAGAGTGTCAAAATCAATGTGTCCTAATGTTGGCAATTTGGTGCCTGGCCCGATCGATCCTGCGACAAATCGAGGTTTTTCGGGTGTGGAAAATTCGGCGGCGATCCCCTTGGCAAGTTCGGCTGCTGTTTTGTTGAGATAATATGCTTTGTCTGCCAAATCGTACTCGGCGAGAACGATGGAAGCGCCGCCAAAGGTGTCTGTTTCGATGACATCGGCCCCTGCTTCGAGGAATCCCCGGTGCACGTTGGCGACAGCTTCCGGTTTCGTGTGGACGAGATATTCGTTGCAGCCTTCGTATTCTTTGCCGCCAAAGTCTTCTGCGGTGAGGTTTTGGACTTGCAGGTTGGTTCCCATCGCGCCGTCGAAGACGATGACGGGGCGCGAGGGGTGGTGGAGGCGATCGAGGAATCTGCTATTCATAAGCGGTCAAAAAAAACGCAGGTGCTATATATTTACAATTTTATCTATTGTGCAATATTGTCAACAATTATGTGATTGTTGGCAAATGGCTAATTACTGAAGGATTTAATGCTGCTGACAATAGTTCGTAGGCGCAAGCCGGGGCGTAGCCATCGTACCTGTAATTTTACCGATCGCCTTGAATTCTTGTCAAAATTCTCTTGTGGGTGAGGCTGCGGGGGGAAAACCGGCGAGTTGCAAGGGATTTTTTCGCTTAACTGCTGACGATTTTTGCGAAAATGCGATCGCCACAATTCAATGAGTTATATAGCAATCCTAAATGCCTCGTAAATTCTTACCCACCCCAACCCTCTCCGAACCCGCTGGGACTCCGTAATAAATTGACAAATGATGCGAGAATTGCTATATAACTAAAGCATTAAGATTTCTTTCTCATCCTTTTGTGAGACGCTCTTTTAGGCAGTCGCTTAATTTCACTTTCGCCTCCTGGAACTTCTACTTGTTTGATATTTTCTTCTACTTCTTCTATAATTTCTAAATCAACAGTCTCAACCTTGCCCCTGCTGATTTCTTTCTCTTCCTCAATCTCCTCCGCATTCAGTTGATTTGCGATTAACTGCAGGTCTAGCCCAGAAGCTTGAACCGACAATTCTTCGATTTTTTGACTAATTTCAGTTTCTTCAAGCCCCGGCTCAATTTCCGCCACCAATAAATCTTCCTCGGTAGCAGGAAACTTATCAATTTCTTGACTAATTTCAGTTTCTCTGATTTCCTTGTCTGCTAGCTGCATTGATAACTGCTGCTTTTCCCTTGACAATTCCTCAACCTTAGTTCCAAGCATTCTAATCTGTTCGTTGAGAAGGCGAATTTCTCTGTTTTGCTGCTGAATCATTTGTTCGGCATCAGCAAGAGTTCGATTTCTCTCTAATATCACCTCATTTTTAGTTTCTAATTCCAAAGCGCTCATTGCTGCTTTAATTACATTATAAAAATGTGGCTTAGATACATCAACTTGTTTAGCATTATGGCGACTTTTTCCCAAAAGTCCAATCTTTTCTCCTTGCTTAACAGCCAAAACAAAACCTTGATGATTTTTTATTTTTAATTCTTTGACAAAATCTACTTGAACTAAACTGCAAATATATTTATGACAGTCAAAATAAAATTCTGCTTTCATCAAAAAGCACCCCTTCCTGCTACAGTCCCGCAGAATTATAGCATGAACAACGTTAAAACTCGAACAAAATTTATAAAAATAGGGTGGGCGCGGAGGTCTGTACCCTAATTTATAAAGGTATGCGATGTCAAGAGTTGTTCAGGACTTATGCGAAAAATAGTTTGACGCGCTACTTCTAGCAGTAATGGGCGCATTTCGCCCATACAAAGTTAGATTTTGGGGGCATGAATTTAAATATTTTGGCTTAGCAAAATTCGCCAACTCCGACATATTTAATAAATTAATTAATTGCTTTATTTGCTGACATAAGCGATTTCCCATCCGTGACGATAATAAGCTGTTGCTAAATCAACCCTTTCAGTTTTAACATCAGGTTCTAATTCAAAAAAGCTGAGCTGAATAGGTTCAGATTTTTTGGGATATTTGTTAAACTTGCTCAAAAGTCTTTCTTCTAAATGCTCGTGCGATTCTAAATTGCCATCAGAAAGAATGTGATTAATTTGTAAATTAAATTCCCTGAGTTTGTGGCAAACTAAAATAGTCCGGTGACAAGTAATCGGGTCTTTTTCCGCACACATTAAACTGATTTTATAATTGGCTGCGCCTTTGAGCAAGCGCTGCATTCCTGCGGAAAATAGAGGACTTGCTGCTATGCGATCGTATAAAGCTTTACCGCTACTATCGTAACAGCTTAAGTCCTCTGGTCTGGCGCCCAACTCTTTGCCTAAAAAAACATATTGAATGCCGACACTTGACAGAGAAGCTTTAATTTCGGATTTATTAAAATGAGGTAAATAGCGGCTAAAAGGATGCGATCGCACGTCCGCAACCGCCGTAATTCCATGTTGTTGTAGCAGCAAAACAAACGCTTCAATACTCAGATTGGAGTGTCCGATCGTAAATAATTCCATTGCTTCGATCTTACTATTCAGTCCGCCTGCGCGAAGGAGAGTTTTTGCAGCCCGATGGTTTCAACCTGTAGACTTCAACCTGTGGGTTTTTTCACTAACTTTTGAATCACAAGTTGCAAAGCCAGCAGCATCAAACCCAAAGATGCAAAAGCAAAAACACCCGCACCCAAAGCCACAATCCCCATAACTAAAGTTCGCACAGCCGCGCCAATATTAATCGCAGTCACATTGTCAGAATGAATAGGCGAATTGGCAAAAGTTTGGACGATCGACAAAGTTAGCGCGTACAAAGCCGCCGCAAACCCGCCCGCGATTAGCGAACCCATCACGCACCGCAAAATCGTCGGCGGCGTGGAAGATGCAGAGGTTGCATCTTCAGCCGAACTCAGAGGTTTAGAAGTAGAATTTGGATTAGTTAAATCAGTCATGGCGATTTTAGATTTTAGATTTTAGATTTTAGATTTCTGGTTAATTCACCAAAACTAAAATCCTTGTTGCATGACATATTATCAGTTCTTCGATCTCAATAGACTCTACGAAAAGTTAGATTAATCTTGACCCTCGCCTGTTAGACCGGTTTAACGGGCGATGGCGATCGCACCCTCTTCGAGTTACACCCTCGAAATCGGCGGTTTCGTCTCGTTTCCCTCGGAAAAAATCTGAATTCCAGTATTGCTAAACTGTGCTACCCAAAAATCCAAATCAGGAGAAGCGATCGCACTTTTAACCCGTTCTAAAACTTGCTGAGCCTGCTCTGAAGACTCGGCCAGCGCAAACACCGTCGGCCCGGAACCCGACATCATCGTTCCCAAAGCCCCCGCCGACTCAAAAGCCTGCCGCAACTGCAACACCTGCGGGTACACGGGCAAAGCAACTTTTTCTAAATCGTTGTGCAGCAATTGACCAATTTTTGATCGATCTTTTTGGGCGATCGCCCCCACCATCGGGCCCGAATGCAGCCGTTGCCGGCGGCACTCCAAATCTTCCGCTGCACAATAGGAACTACTGAACTGCTGGCGATAAGTTTGATACGCCCATGCCGTAGAAATACTGAGATTGCGGTACTTTGCCAACACCACAGAAAAGCCGCCCAAATCAGGCAGCGGCGACAGTTTATCTCCGCGACCAGTTGCCAAAGCCGTACCCCCAGCAATGCAAAAAGGCACATCCGAACCCAAAGTTCCCCCCAACTCTTGCAACTCCGACTGAGTAAGTCCCAATTGCCACAGCAAATCCATCCCGACTAAAACCGCAGCCGCATTGGCCGAACCGCCGGCAAGCCCCGCCGCCACTGGAATCTGCTTGTGAATGGCAATCTCGACTCCGCCGTATTTCGCCAAAGCATCGGGGAATTGCTTCGCCAACAAATCCGCCGCCCGGTAGGCCAGGTTATTCTTATCAGGAGGGACTTGTGGGTGATCGCAGCGCACGCGAATCGTGTCCGTACCAATCGCGCGCAAGTCAATTCGATCGGCTAAATCTATGCTTTGAAGTACCATCGCCAGTTCGTGGAATCCGTCGGGGCGATCGCCTATGATTTCCAAATACAGATTGATTTTTGCTGAAGCTAGCAGAGAATATGAACGCATAGGTGATTAAGCCGCAGGTGAAAGAAACCCCTGGTTGAAATTAATTGACACCAGTCAGAGTCCATTTTCTCACAACTCAAAGGAAATATTATGCAGGAAATGTGGAAAACTTTTTTTACTTCCGGGCCATTTATTCCTCACGGCCACTGCTATCTCTGGCATACCCCGTTAGTCTGGCTTCACCTTACCTCAGATTCAATCATTGCACTCGCGTATTTTTCCATCCCGATTACATTGGTTTATTTTATTTCCAAACGCGAAGATTTGCCCTTTGATTGGATCTTTGCCCTGTTTGGAGCCTTTATCGTCGCCTGTGGCATCACTCACATATTTGAACTCTGGACACTTTGGCATCCTACCTATTGGCTTTCAGGAACAATGAAAGCAATTACTGCCATTATTTCCTTTTCTACAGCCATACTTTTGGTAGACTTAATCCCTCAAGCCCTAGCACTTCCCAGTCCCGCACAGTTAGAATCTGCCAACCGACTCCTAGAAGCTGAAATTGTCGAGCGCCAATTAGCCGAAGCTGCACTAAAAACAGCCAAAGAAGAACTAGAAATTCGAGTTGAGGAACGCACCGCAGAGTTAAAGTCTCAAACTCAACAGTTAGAATTGGCAAACCGACTCCTAGCATCGGAAATTATCGAGCGCCAATTAGCCGAAGCTGCACTAAAAAAAGCTAAAGAAGAATTAGAAATCCGAGTTGAAGAACGCACCGCAGAGTTAAAGTTTCAAACTCAACAACTCGAACAAGCCTTGTCTGAATTGAAGCAGGCTCAATCAAAGCTAATTCATAGCGAAAAAATGTCATCTTTGGGGCAATTGGTCGCTGGGGTTGCTCATGAAATCAACAATCCGATCAACTTTATTTATGCGAATGTTACTCACGCTCGCGAGTATGCCGATAGTTTGCTAGAATTGGTGAATATCTATCAAGAGCAGTATCCGAATCCCCTACCCAGACTTAAAGAAAAACTCCAGTCTGTAGATTTAGATTTTATTATCTATGACCTACCAAAAATATTAATTTCTATGAAAAACGGGGCCGAGCGCATTCTCGGTATTGTCAAGTCGCTGCGAGTTTTTTCGCGCCATGACGAAGCAGAAATGAAAGTAGCCGACGTTCATAAAGGAATTGACAGCACACTGATGATTTTGCAAAGCAGATTGAATGCTAAGCCCGGTTTGGCGAATATTCAAGTTATCAAAGAATATGGCAATTTACCCCGAATAGAGTGCTACCCCGGACAGCTAAATCAAGTGTTTATGAATATCCTGGCTAATGCTATTGATGCTTTAGAAGAGGACAGCCACAGCGAGTCGATTGCAGGCAATGAAGCTAATCCCCGCATCATCAAAATTTCTACTAAACTTTTAGACAGTGAAGTGGTAGAAATCCGAATTAGCAACAACGGGCCAGAAATCATAGAATCGGTGAGAAACCAGTTATTCAATCCATTTTTTACCACTAAACCAGTAGGTAAAGGTACGGGATTGGGTTTATCTATTAGCTATCAAATTATCACAGTAAGACATAAAGGCGAATTGCAGTGTATTTCTGCACCGGGGAAAGGTGCAGAATTTATGATCAAAATTCCGCTTACCCTGCAATAAACCTTTAACAATCCCCAACAAACCTAAATTCAAATATTTGTCTTCAGGCCGAAGAGTCCTTATTTATAAAAACGTAGTGATGCACAGTAATGGTTTAATAGATTAAATCCACATAAATTTCAGAGGTAAAAGTATGGAATGTCCTAATTGCCCAAGCGATTTTTTTATTAAAAAGGAAAAAAGTTATTACAGAAACCAGCGATTTAAATGTAAAAACTGTGGTCGTCAAGAAGATTGAAAATTCTAAATATAAACAGATTTCACTCCGAGACTAAAGCCTTAATTGAGCGGCTGATTTTAGAATAAATTTCTCAAGCCGGAATTGCGAGAGCGACGGGCGTATCCATTCGATGGCTTCAGAATAGTCTCAATAAAAAGTATGCCGAAATTTACCCAGAAATTTCGGTGATGAAAAAAGCTCCCATGTCAGTTGACTTTAGAGCTAGATGAAATGTGGTTATTTGTCAAAAACAAGGGAAACAAGCAATGGATCGGGAGAGCTTTAGCTCAAAAGACCCGTGAAATTGTTGGGCTTTATATTGGAGACCGCTCAAAAAAATCTGCGTCCGAGCTCTGGCAATCTTTACCTCCTGTCTATAGACAATGTGCTGTTTGTTATACTGATTTTTGGGAATCTAGATGAGGAAGTGCTACCTTTTAAAAGACATTGACCTGTAGGCAAAGAATCGGGAAAAACCAGCCAGATTGAAAGAGTTAATAATACTTTACGGCAGCAAATTTCTCGTTTGGTTCGTAAAACCTTGTCTTTCTCAAAAAAACAGCTTGCACCATATTGGGGCAATTTTTAACTTTGTACATCACTATAATTCTTGCATCAGAAAACGATATCATTACTGTGCATGACTACCCAAAGACTTAATAGCAGCCAAACGGCGATTAACAGTAGATTCAGCCAAACCTTTATCAATTAGCTTGGCTTTATTAGGACTTACGCAGGCTTAAGGCTGTAGGAAGGTTTTGAGATTGCTAAGCCCGCTCCGGGCAGGCTTCGCTCGCAATGACAGCATTACATTGTCTATGCGTAAGTCCAGTTTTAATTAAAAACGTCAGTGACGTATTTCTCAAATTGATAAATCCACTCATAAATTTCAGTGAGAGTTATCTTAGCATCTCTTTTGGGTTGCCATCCAGTGGCATTCATCACTTTGCGGGAGTCTGTAATAAAAATAGGAATATCACCGATGCGGTTTTCTAGAATAGGATTGATTGTAATTTTATGTCCCGTAATTTCCTGACAAAGCTGAGTTGTTTCATAAAGCGAAAGCGTGTTGTTAACCCCACCACCCACATTAAAAATTTGTCCTTTTAATTTTTCTAAATTGTCAATTTGTAAATCTATCAATTCTAGTAAATCTGCTATATGCAAAAAGTCTCTGACCTGTTTACCTGTCCCTCCATAACCGATGTATTTTAAGGGTTTTTGGAAGTAGTGAAATGCTATCCACAAGGCAAAAATACCTTGATCTACTTTGCCCATTTGCCAGGGGCCAGTCAACACCCCACAGCGATTAATTAGAGTTCTTAATCCATAGGCATCCGCATATTCTGTAATTAGTAATTCTGAGGCTAATTTGGTTGAACCGTAGAGAGAACGAGCTTTATCCAAGGGAAATTCCTCTGAAATACCATGACTAGAAGCTCCTCGTAAAGATTGTTGCTCTAAAAGTTGAAAACGGGTTTCTGCTTCTGTGAAGTTTAAAGCATTAAGATAAGCAATAGGATAAATTCGACTGGTAGACAGAAAAATAAAATCTGCGTGAGTTTGACGAGCTAATTCTAAACAGTTAATGGTTCCGACTAAGTTAGTTTGTAAAACATAACCAGGAGAAGTGTATCCTGTTAACACCGATGGTTCCGCAGAACATTCTAAAATTAAATCTGATTGCAATACTACCGGATCTAAATCTTCTGGATTTCGGATATCACCATGAACAAACTGAATACCTGCTTGCTTGAGCCGGGGTAAATTTAATTCTGAACCCCTTCGCCTCAGATTATCTAAGGCCGTAATTTGCCAGTCGGGATGGCGTTGGATCAGTCCCAAACCAAGAGAACTGCCTACAAATCCTGAACCCCCAGTAATCAAAACTCTTCTACTCATAATTGTTTACCTCACTGATTGTTAGCGTCAAAGCCTCTAGGTTGAAAATATATATAACTTTTTAACCAGTTTGGCAAGGTTAATATTGTACTATAAGCAAAAAATAAAAACAAGAGCCAATTGAGCAATTCATCTAAGTAGTAAATTTGGTGACTTTTACTACTTAACCAAGTAGTTAAAATGATTGCCATTAATGCTAGACCGGAGATAGACTCAAATTGAACTTGAGTTTTTAGCCACGCCAAGATTTGTGGAATAGTAAATAGTAAAAATATGAGCCTATAGTCCCAATTATTACCTATTAAGAAAGTTCCAATATATATACTAGAGCCTATCCTAAAAGCTTCAATTTGATTAATATTTAGTTTGTTATTTTCAAATAAATTCTCTGTGTGCTTAGCCAATAAATAAGATATTAACAAAAATAAGGCTATGGTCAAACAAAATATTAATAACTTGATTTGATTAAAATATTGTGGAATATGAGAATTATAAAAACTATAAAAATATCTGTCTAATTCATCAAAGATAACATCGAATATTACCTTTCCACCATAAGAAAATATTGTAGATCTAGGTGTCGCCTTACTAATAAGAATAATACTTTCAAAATTTGTAACTACATAAATTCCAAAAGCTATAAAAATAGAGATAAAAATAACAGTAAAATTGCGCTTTTTTTCTTTAATAGCAGTTATTAAAGCAAACATAGGGTAAAGTTTTAAAATGGCAGCAAACATTATTATTATGTAAGAAAAATAACGCCAAATAGCGGTTTGATTTTTCATTATTAATAACGATAAAGATAAAATAATAAAAATAATTAGATCGTTGTTACACCGTTCTATGGCCAACATTACTGAAGGAGAACACAAAATTAGTGCATAAAACAAAGCTTCAATATAATTCAATCGTTTAATAGTAACAAAGACTAAGCTAAAAAATAGCAATCCGAACAGAATTCCCAAAATAACTGTATGACTTTGAGCTAATCCCCAGGATGCAGGGACTGACCAAATTCGTGGATAGTTCATCGGACGCTTCCAAGGATCGCAGGGATTCGCAACGAGAACATCATAGCCTAAGCGAATACATTCAGCACCACTCGTTATCACCCTTAGATCGGCAAAGGGAGGTAGCATTTTTGGAACTAATGGATATATGAAATTAAATTTAATCCATGAATCAGGGTAATTATAGAAAAAAATTGTAGCAATAGCTATGGGCATAAAATATGCAATTAAAATTGCAAACAATAAGATGCGTCCGTCAAGTTTAGTGGTTTTGGATAACTGATGGTTAAGATAGTTTTGAAAGCTTTGTAAAACTCTATACATAAATTATTTATTTGTTTGTTTGAGAATGGTTGTTTGAGTTTGCTTGCGAACATAATCTCCCATAGAAAAATGTTTTTCTAGCCAAATATAAAGAACAATAAATAAATATCTGCTTCCCATTTCTTTGATTTTTAGCTTAGATACTCCTGCTTTACGATTTTGCCATGTAATAGGAATAATTTTGTATGAATACCCCCTAACAATTGCCTTGAGAGGAATTTCAACAGTTAAGTTAAAGTGATGAGATAGCAGTGGGTAAATACCTTGAATTACCTCTCTATGGTAGGCTTTAAAGGCATTAGTTGTATCATTTAATTTTAATCCGAATATGATTTGAATAAATAAATTAGCTAACCGGTTTATGAATAACTTATGAGTGGGATAATCAACAACTTTACTGCCCTTGATGAATCGAGAACCAAACACGCAATCGTAACCTTCTTGCAGCAGATAATAGTAATCAACAATATTTTCCGGGGAATCGGAACTATCGGCCATAACAATGGCTACAGCATCTCCTTGAAAATTCTCTAAACCGCAGCGAATAGCAAAACCAAAACCGTTAGGAAAATAGTTATTTATGTAACGCACTTTGCTGGTTTGAGAACTGAGTTTTTGCAATAATTCTTCGGTGCGATCGCAACTATTATCATTGACTATGAGAATTTCATAATCAATTCCCTCTTTTTCTAGTAATTGGGTGATAGATTCAACAGTTTCGACTATACAACCTTCTTCATTATGAGCTGGAATTAAAATCGAAAAAAGTTTAATTTCTGTCGATTTTTCTGATTGAGGTACTTTTCTTAAGTAAGAAGAGCTATTTTCCAGTGCAGGAGCCAATCCTTCTGGATAATATATGTCTGGAGGAAAGAGTGTTGGTTCCTGAGTTTGTTGAGGTGGAGTTTTAAAGACGAATCTATCACTAATCAGATAATTTAGAGATGCACTCAATATTACACCTACCAAGGTATTAATTGCGTAATTTATCTTTAACCAATCTAATAAAGGAAATACCAGGAAGATGCGAGCGATTACGGAAGTACCAGCCGAGAGATGGTACAAGGGAATTTGTCGCCACAATACCTCTTGAAGTGTCCACGAACCTCCTGGCCAAACCCAAATTCGATAGATAAAAAAACTTGCTAAAAGTGAAATTTCAATTGATATCACATTAGCAATATTGCGTAAGGTGGGTGTATCAAACCCTAGCTTGTCAATCATCAAAAAAATCAAAAGCAAATTTATGATTCCTGATACACCACCGCCCAAAATAAATTTAAAACTTTTTTGCCGAAATAGCTTTTTTAGCATCTTGAAAAAATCTAAAAACTACATTATTTCTTTTTTTATTTTTAAGCTTTTGACATTCCTACCCCTTCAAGGGTAAACTTTCGTGGCATTTTATCTGTAAAATTTTTAGTGTAGTCGCATTATAATAAGGGATAATATCACATGAAATGCGAATATTCACATTAAGAGTTGTAAAAATTTTGCCTTGGGATGGCGATCGCGAACCCTGACAGACTCGGGACTGGGGAACGTTCAAATATAACAGGACTTACGCAAAAATACCCGTAACGCTGCCATCCTGGCGGTAAAGAAACGGCCAGGATGGCGGCGTTAAGTAAAGCGTGCGTAAGTCCTGTATAACACAATACGGTTTAGTTAAGGCCGAACAAGTGGTACACTAGAGCGTCGGTACAGTATTAGAAGTTGACAAAAAAGAGGTAGTAGATTGAGGCGATCGCAACTCTTGCATTAAGGCTTCATTAGGATGAATGGATACAGTCCGTCCTATTTTACTGTTTGTGTAGTCGGCTCTTAAAGGAAAAATTGTACATTCACTCTGAGGAAAACGCACAATTTTTCCCGGTTCAAATGGGACAGTGACCTGATTGGGACAGCTAATTAAATGGGTATCTCAATCCAGAAAAAAGGAATTTTTATCAAATCGGCCAGAATTTATGACAGGCCTTGCCTTGCAAAATATCTTTAATGTTTCATCCCGTTGTGTAACCCAATGACTAGATAAATAGGGCTTGCTGAATAATCGATCGCATATTGCGTGGCGAAAGGTTTCGAGCGCGGGAGCGAGAGTAAAGTGCAAGAT